>NZ_JAYXBQ010000077.1:0-11260 GCF_039668335.1 Mycobacterium sp. SM3041
TCCCACCATGAAGGTGTTCAAGCACGATGACAGCCTGGGCAACACGATTCCCGGTGGCGTGGGCACCGGACCGTCGACCCCGCTCGCCATCCCCAGCATCGACGTCGGCGACTGGCCGCTGTGCGTCGCCCTCACCCCGACCGGAGCCCACGCCTACGTCACCAACGCCCATTCCAACACCGTCTCGGTGATCGATACCGGCGCCAAGTCGGTCGTGGCGACCATCGCGGTCGGCAACAACCCGCACCGGGTGGCCGTCCGCCCGGACGGTGCACGCGCCTACGTCACCAACTACGACGACTACACGGTGTCGGTCATCGACACCGCCACCAACAGCGTCATCGCCACCGTTCCCGTCGGCACCGGCGCCGGCAAGGGCGCCGACGGCGTGGTGCTCAGCCCCGACGGCAGCCGCGCTTTCATCGGTAGCAGCAACATCGTGTCGGTGCTCAACACCGCCACCAACACCGTCACCTCGACCACCAAGCTCGGGTTCGGCCCATTCGGAATGGCCTTGAGCCCCTTCGGCACCCGCCTGTACGTGGCCAGTTGGACCGGCGATTCGGTGCGCATGATCTCCGATGCCGGCACGACCGACATCGCGGTCGGGAACAGCCCGGAGGGCGTCGCCGCCAGTCACGACGGCACCCGCATCTACGTCGCCAACGCCGACGGCGGCACGCTGTCGGTCATCGACACCGCCACCAACACCGTCAGCAAGACCATCAACATGGGCAACACCCCGGTCGGCGTGGCGGTGAGCCCGAACAACAAGCTCGTCTGCGTGACCAACCAATTCGGCGACGGCACCGTGAAGGTCGTCAACTCCGCGACGGACACCGTCGTCAAGAGTTTCAAACTCGGCGGCGTGCCCGTCGGGATCGCGATCCATCCCGACGGCCAAAGGGCCTACGTGACCCTTCGCGAAGCCGGCACTGTCCGGGTGCTCAGCCTGGCGTCTCTTCAGAACTCGTGATCCCCGCCCATTCCGTTTGTCACAGTCCGTCGCGGGTACCCGCCCGTCATGACCGAATCCACCGTGCCGCAGATCCCGCTTCGCGCGACAGCATTGATCTGCACCCTCAAACCGGGCCCGGCACCGTCGAGCAGTGACCTCATCGCCGAGCATGTCCTGGCCGTGCTGCGGGAGCAGGGCGTCGCGTGCGAAACCGTCCGGTGCGTGGACTACAACATCGCGCCCGGCGTCGAGGCGGACATGGGCGACAGCGATCAGTGGCCACAGATCCGGGCCCAGGTCCTCGACGCCGACATCCTGCTGATCAGCACGCCCATCTGGCTGGGGCATCCGTCGTCGGTCGCGCAACGGGTTCTGGAGCGCCTCGACGCCGAGCTTTCCAACAAGGACGATCAGGGCCGACCGGCCGTCTCGCAGAAAGTCGCGATCGTCAGCGTCGTCGGCAACGAGGACGGTGCCCACAAAACCGTCGCCGATATCTTCCAGGGCCTCAACGACATTGGCTTCAACATCCCCGCCCAGGGCTGCACGTACTGGAACGGCGCCGCGATGGAGTCGACGGACTACAACGATCTCGACGAGGTCCCCGAAGCGGTCGCGTCGGCCACCGCCGCGGCAGCCCGCAACGCCGCGCACCTGGCCCGCGTGCTGCACGACGCGCCGTATCCGCCGTACAAGTAGTCAGTTGAAGACGCCGGCGATCTTCAGGATGAACAGGATCGCGATGCTCAGGAAGATGATGACGTAGATCGCGATGACCACCGTCGGGGCGATCACCTTTTTCGGGCCGCCGGCCGGTGGGATCGGATCGGGATTGCTCGTCGCCGATTCCTGCCCGGAATCGGGCGGCGTGTCACCGGGTTCGGTGCCGCCGCCTGGTGCCAGGCCCGGCGTCGATGTCGGATCCGGGTCAGGTGGTGCCTGGTTCGGCTGTCTGTCGGAAGCCATGACGGGTGGTTACCCGGGTGCTGCACAGCCAAACGTCTCAGCCGCCAGCCAGGGCCTCCCGGAATTGATCCGAGGCGTAGAACGGGATGAGACGGCGTCGCAGCACCGACTCCAGATAACCGCGCTCATCGAGCAGGGCGATCACCGGCGGGCCGAAGCGCAGCGCTTCCTCGATCATGTCCTCACGGCCCACCCCGAGATCGAGCAGCAGATCGTAAAGGCTGACATCGCCGTACTTTTCGAAGACGTGGTCGATGCCCTCATCGAGGAGCGCACGGAAGTAGTCGGTGTCCCGGAACGTGCGCCAGAACTCGTAGATCGGCACGACAGCGTCCTCGACATCGTCGGCCGAAATCACCGAAATCGCCGACGACAGCGGGCTGTTCAGGTTGCTGCGCCACAGATCGTTGAGCGCCTCGGCGAGCACGTCTTCGTCCGCATGCGTGTGGGCGAGCAGAAAGCGCGCACCGCGGCGCGCCAGATCCTCGGCGCGCAGCTCCAGCCGTTCGACCGGGCCCTGTGGCATCCGGGCGCCGACTGCGCCGAACACGCGGCCCAGTCGACCACGGGCCAACGACCTGCCACCCTGCGTGACGGATTCGGCGAGCGAGTGCTGGACCAGCGTCACGCAGAATTCGGTGAACGCTTCGCTGCTCAGAACGTGCTCCAGAACTCGCTGGGTGACGCCCATCTCGACCACCATCGCGCTGAGCTCACTGAAACGGCGCCCATCGATGACGTCGCCGAATCGGGTGTCCGAGGATGCGGTGAGCTGATAGAGCCGGGCAGCGATCTCACTGACCAGTTCCGCGATGCCGCCTTCCACCGGGACCTGCACGGCGTACTTCGCGGCGACGTTCTTGATCATCGTGGGCGTCACCGCGTCGGACAGCGTGATGTCCGACGCCTCCGACAGGGCGTGCTCGATCTCGTCGAGGACCAGGCTGTGGTAGTTCTCGCCGCGCAGCTGCTGCATGGCGAACGCCACCTGCGCGTCGAGGAGCCGGGCCGCGACCGGTTCGAGCTGCGGCTCGAGGTCGTCGGCCGGCTCCGGGAAATTGGTCATTGCCAGCACCTTACCCAGCTGAACTCGTCGGCCGCCGGTTGCGCGTCGGGCGGCTCGACACTCAGCGGCGCACCGTCGGACTGTGCCCCACACCGGACTGCGGCACCGAAGCGGGCGGACGGTTCTGCCTCATGCTCACGCAAACACCCAGGCCGCCACCGACACAGGGCACACCGTTGACGGTCGGTACCGGGCCGCCTGATCGGTTGCCCGTCGGGTCGAAAGCCGCGTCAGCTGCCGCTACCGGCGACAGGCCGAGGGCCAGCGCCCCGCAAGCCGCCAGGTACGTACCCATTCGGAGGAGACCGGCCATCATCGCCACGCTTTCACCCGTTCACTGGCCAACATAGTCCGGTGCCACGGTTGCGCGTGTTCCGTCCTGCTGTCACCTCAGCGGGAGACGCCCAAATCTCCGCGGGAACCATGCCGGTGATCCCCTTATCCTTGGATTTCGGGGGGCAGGGGGATGCGATGGACTATCTGGCGGGACAGCTCGTCTTCTTGGCGATCGTCGCGGCGCTCATCGGCGGCGTGATCTGGGCAGTGGTCGTGATGCGCAAGCCACGCCCGCGGCTTGAAGACGAAGACGACGAACTATGACTCGCTGCTTCGCGCCGGCGCCACAGATCGGTCCGAACGGCGCGCCGGTATTCGGATGAGCTGCGTTGAACTCCACGGTCGGCGCTTCGTTACGGCGCGGATCGCTCACGTCACCGGGGCCGTGTCGTGGTGGGTGTTCGTCGTCGCACGTCTCATGACGGAGATGAATTCAGCGCCATTGAACTTCGGCTTGCCGCGGCGGTACGCCGACTACGACGAGTCGATATTCGGAGTCGGGTTGGGGCACAAAGACTTTGGTTGGACGGCGTACGAGCCTCTGACCGGCCATCCGCCGGTGCTGAACGATGGGTTCTTCATCGTGAACGTCCTCTCGACCGTCGCGGTCGTGGCGCTGGCTATCACTACCATTGCCGCCGTGGTCGAAGCGATATCCGTCGCGCGATGGCCCGCGGGCATTGTCACGATTCTCGCGCCGATCACCGGTGCCGCCATCATCCTCAGTGCGCTCCACTACGGCACGGGATTCGGCGGTGGTCTCAAGTTGAGCTTGCTGGTGGTGTTCGCACTGGTTCTGCTCGGCGTCGCGATTCGTGAAGTGTGGAGCCGGGTGTGGGCGCCTCGCCCGACCCGGGCCGAATGACGTAGCCGTCGCGGCAGTCACGCCGAACCCCACTCACGTGGGCCGAGCAGGTCCCATCCGACGACTGATCTACTGATAACAGGGCAGACGATGACTGGGCACGTGTTGGCTGCGAGCGTGCAGGCGGCGAGCTGGCCGAGCGGCTGAGCCGCGTTCACCTCCGTGGGCCTGGTGTTGACCCCACCCGAGTCGGATGGGAATGGTGCTGTGTGAGCACCGATGTCTCAGCCCAGCCCGAGGTGCTCCCGGATAACTGCGAGGTCGCGTGCGCGGTTACGTGCGATCCGCCGCGATCGCAAGATGAAGGTGGACTTCTCGATTACGACGAGCCGCAGCCCGTGTTCGGGAATCGAGGTGCGCTTGTGCTCGTCGTAGCGGCGGCGCTGCTCGCCCCTGCCGATCCCAGAGACGGTCTGGCGCCGGTCGAAGAATAGCGACGGCTGCGAATGCTGCTCCTCCTGGAACTCGACGACCAGTCCCAGATCGGGCCATACCCGTCGACGGGGAGTTCCGTACCGCGGGGCCGCTTGGCAGAAGGGTCACCGCGCAACCAGTCGAATCGCTGCTGGCGCCGTCCCGGAATCCCGAGGATCTCGTCGCACAGATCGAGGACGTAATGCTCGTCGGAGCCGGCACGGGTGGTCATGGATCGATTCTCACAGGGTGACGCGGCGTCCCGCAGTGCGGGAGGTGGAGGCGGTCCGGCAACGGGTCGTCAACCCGTGGAGCAATGCAGTTGCCGGTGATCTCCATCGCCACACACGTCGTCCTACCTACACTCCACCGATGAGCTCGAACGCGGTGGGGCATGACACCGACGCCTCGCGGCGAAGGCTCAAGATCACCCTCGACACCGAGATTGCCAACTGCCGCCGCTGCGAAGGGATGAACATCGAGGGCATCACTGCGTCCGCGCCCGGGTACGGCTGCTTGACCTCACCGGTGGTGCTGGTCGGGCAGAGCTTGTGCGAGAAGTGCATGGCGACCCAGATCCCCTTCACCGAGGGAAGCGGTGACCTGATCGACGAAGCCATCAGGCTTGCCCGCCTCACGAAGGACCAGGTGTTCATCAGCAACGCGGTGCACTGCCACCCGCCGAAGAACCGCGCGTCTCATCAGCACGAGATCGTCAACTGCTCCCCGTTCCTGCACCGCGAGATTGGGATCGTGCGCCCCCGGCTGGTGATCACGCTGGGCCGCGACGCCGAACGCGTCGTGAAGTTCTTCTTCCCACGAGCCCGGGTGTCAGTGCCACCGTTCGAGCCCCCGCGCGGACGGCTTCCGAAGGATGCGCCACTCGTCTTCGCCGCGAAGCACCCGTCATGGATCCAGCGCCAGCACGACAACGAACTCGTCGTGGACTACGTAGCGCATCTGGCCGCGGCCATCCGGTGGAGCTTCGATCGCCCACGCGACGATACGAAGTGTTAGGCATCGTGGAGTTCCCTACCGAAAACGAGGTCCTCGCGCACGGCTTCCGGTTCCGCCCGGCATGGTGGACTCCGCGGGTACCGAACGGGTGGGGAGCCTTCCTCGAACAGCTGCCCGCCCGGGACCGCGGATACCGCACCATCACGAGGGCCGATCTGCTCGACACCGCGCACAGCCACGGGCTGCCGCAGTCACTGCTCGCCGGTTACGTGTGGGGAACAGGCAAGTGGGCGTTCCTCGTCGGCAGACGCGCAAAGGTGTTCAGGGACAACGACGCCGAGCGCATCAGTGACTCCCTGCAGACCGCTGCCCAGATGCTACGGGGCGGTGACACCGTGGATGCCTACACAGCGATGTTGAGAGGGCAGCCGCAGTACCTCAAGCATCTTGGCCCGTCGTTCTTCACCAAGTTCCTCTACTCCGCAGACGCCAATCGTCGTCAGCCCGGGCGGGCACTCATCCTGGACCAGTTCGTTGCCGTGGCGCTGAAAACGGTTGACGG
This sequence comes from Mycobacterium sp. SM3041, assembly GCF_039668335.1. Classification (NCBI taxonomy): domain Bacteria; kingdom Bacillati; phylum Actinomycetota; class Actinomycetes; order Mycobacteriales; family Mycobacteriaceae; genus Mycobacterium; species Mycobacterium sp. SM3041. The sequence continues at coordinate 6,125 of NZ_JAYXBQ010000077.1, forward strand.
TTGGGACATCTCGCGAAATGGGCCCTGGGATCCGTCAACGTATTCGAAATGGATCGACCACGCGCACGGCATCGCCTCTGTCGAGGGGGTGCGGGCGGACGCGGTGGAGATGGCCTACTTCAACGCGGGCCGGAAAATCGCGGGGAGGCGCTGATTATGGCGGTGTGCATCGCGCAGCTGTCCACCCCAGACGCCGTGCCGGCCAGCATGCCACGGATTCACCCGCGGTCCGTTAGCTCTCAGGGCGGCCGGCAGCCTTCCCGTCCTCCACGCCTGCCAATGCTCCTCGGCCCTGGTTGGATGCCATCCACGCCTCGTCACAATGCAGCTGATGGTCTGATTGAGTGGTGGCCCAAGCGCAGCGGGCATTCGTTTTACACGACCGATGGTGGGTAGTACCGCGCCTACGGGGCCTTCATCGGCAGGCGCTCCTGAATCGGCGACAACAGCGCCGTGATCTCGTCAGGCCGAAGCTGTGCCCACAACCCGAGGAACGCATTGGCAACTACGAGCTCAGCGGTGAGGTCTAGCTTCTCCCCGATCTGACGGAAGATGATATGCCGGTCGTGGTTGGTGAGTCCGGTCTCCCGAACCACCTCCTTCACCCGGTTCTGCTGGTCCATCGGAAGATTCAACGCCGCTGTGAGCTTCGCCGCTTGGTTGTCGAGGTCGCCCAGCACAACGTCGTAGACGTGCACCTCGGGGTCATCGCCGCCGGGCAGCACGTAGATTCTGTTGGCGTCGTTCTCCTTGTCTGCCTTATCGCCGTCGAGGAATACAACGCTGGGTACCACAGCCGTCGGATCCTTCAAGCGGCCCTCTTGAATCTTGATCGCTTGCTCAGCTCCCCCGAGCCCGTGAATTGCCACGGCACTGAGGTCGGCACCGTGGTGGCGCAGAGCCGCTGCGAGGACAAGCTCACCGAACCCATCCTCTACGAACACCACCACCTGCGCCGGAATAGCCCCCGTGATCGAACGGAGAGCCGCGATGTTGAGAGTTCCTTGCATGACCTCACCGTCGATCGCCGCCCACACAGCATCAGACGGAAGCGCTTCCAACGCCTCTGACGAGTGCGTGGTGAAGATGACCTGGCACTTCTTGCGGATAGCGACGCTGATCAAGTAGTCCACGAGTCGCCTCGTAGCGACGGGGTGGAGCCCATTCTCGATCTCCTCGATGAGAATCAGGCTGTTTTCCTCAGCGGCCTCGATACCCGCGACGATCCGGATGATGCTGGCCTGTCCGGCCCCGAAGTGGAACTCCGTATACGAGGTGCCGGTGCCGTCGTCCTTGGCCGCATAGAGAGTCGCGCGCGTGGTCACATCCAGTTCGGAGTAACCGTCCACAGTCTTGCCGAGGATTGCCTGCGTTGCCTCAATGACCTTGGATGGGAGGTTCGTTTCCGAGATCGCCTTGAAACTGCTACCTCGGGCGAGACGAAGGTCCGCACGCTCCGTCGCGGGCACCGTCCGCGTAACTCCGAAGACGAGCACGTCACGGACAAAAGGCTTTCGATTCCACTTCGAGGAGGGGAAGTTGACGCTACGCCGCACCTCCGCCGCCGGATCCACCTCCTTGTCGATGACCCCGTGCTCGATCGACCACTTCACCATGCTCGAGTCGTAACGGCCGCTCTTCGCGAAGAATCGTTCTGGCTTCACCCCCCTGTACGCCAACGCGGCAGCCCCCAAAATCGTGGATTTCCCACCGCCGTTCGGACCAATCAGCGCGGTCACTGGAAAGTCGAATCGGACCTCTTTATCGGTGAAACCTCGAACCTTGCGAAGGATTACCCGCCGAAGGTACTTCCCGTACTTGCCTTTGTTGACTTTCTCTGCAAGCGCCGAGAGTTCGCTCGGGCTGATCTCCGTCATGGCGAGATGCTAACCAGAGAACGTCGAGCCACTGCGGACTTCTGATCGTGCCACGGCCACAGATGCGGCTCGGCTCGGCGGAGCGGGCGCCTAGGCCAGCTGCTCGCTGTACACGTCCTCGGCACTGAGTCCCGGCAGCCGATCCCCCATCAGGTTCGCCACCGTACGGCGCGCCGCGACTTGGGACACGCGGTCGGTTGAGAACGTGTTCCCCAGCCGCGCTGGCTAACGGTGTAAGCCACGGTCCTCACCCTGAGGCCGACCCGGTCAATCCGGTGCTGAGGTGGATTCGCGCGTCGGGTGCCGTGTGATACCCACGGCGAGTACGACGCCGGAGTTGGAATCGGTAGCGCTGCGGTGATGGTCCGCTTCGTCCCGTAAGTGCGTACACGATGCGGGAGGACGCGATCATGTGGTGGACGATTCCGGTAGTGGTCATCGCGTTCGACGCGGCGCTCATTTTGCTCTTCGTAACCGTCAAGCGACGGGGGCTTCAACGCCTTGGAGTTACCCGCGGCGGAAGCTCCGGGCCCGTTGCCGACGCCGGAGCTGGCGGCTGGGCTGCCGGTGCTGACTTCTCCGGCTGCGGCGAGGGAGGCCACGGGGCGCACTCAGGCTGCGGTGGTGGGCACCGCGGGGGCGGGGGCGGCTGCGGCGGGGGCGGCTGCGGCGGGGGCGGCTGACGATCACGGCACGCGCCCAAATACGAGAAAAACCACCCGTCTCCAGGTGGTTCTTGAAGTGGCCAGGGCCGGGATCGAACCGGCGACCTTCCGCTTTTCAGGCGGACGCTCGTACCAACTGAGCTACCTGGCCGGAAGGGCAAGTTGCCTCGCCGTTCTGGCGACCCTGACGGGACTCGAACCCGCGACCTCCGCCGTGACAGGGCGGCGCGCTAACCAACTGCGCCACAGGGCCTTACATACTGCGTTGCTTCGCTCTCGCGTTGCGTACCCCCAACGGGATTCGAACCCGTGCTACCGCCGTGAAAGGGCGGCGTCCTAGGCCACTAAACGATGGGGGCCAATCCGAATCTCTTCGGGGGCGCTCTCAACGTTTCCGTTGGGAGCTTCGATAGCTTAGGGCACGACCGCCCCACGGCCCAAATCGGCACTTCAGACCACCAACCGCCGCTCAACCACCTACCCCCGGAGGCCGCTGCACGGGACGCAGTATCCTGTGTCCCACGCCCCTATAGCTCAGTCGGTAGAGCTACGGACTTTTAATCCGCAGGTCCCAGGTTCGAGCCCTGGTGGGGGCACCAACGTGTCAACTGAGTCGACGTTTGTTCGTCGGAAATAGCGCGGTCCAGCACGGCCGCGACCTGCGGATGTACCTTGCCGCGGCCCATGTAGACATCTCGGGTCATCGACACTTTCGCGTGGCCGAGTTTTTCGGCGTCGAACCTGGCGGACAGTCTCGCCTCATCGATCAGGGTGGCCACCGACTTTCGGAACGAGTGACTGCTCACGTCCGGCACACCGAGGCCTTCGCGAACCGCCCGCCACTGTTTGTTGAAGTTGTCGGGGTCCCGATGAGTACCCGCGGACGACGGAAAGGTCATCGGCTGCTCGCCTCAGAAATCCCGGCCGCGGCGCGCGGTCAGCATCGAAACCGCGAACGCCGGCAGCGGGACAGTCCGACCGGCCGACTTCGTCGACAATTCAGGGCGGCGACACCCACATCACCGTCAATAACAACCGCGCGACCGAAGGCGGCACAGGCCGCGACATCGCTTGGCACCAACAGCACGCCGCCATGACTCCAGCGGTCCGACCGTGACCAAAGGTGATGATGGAGAGATGACCACCTGTAAACCGTGCTCGCTGCGCGCGCAAGGCCAAACCAGAGCAGCCGCCAACATCGACGGGACTCGCGCGCAACGACTGATCTTGGCGGCACTCAACAACAATCGATTACCCCGCACCGACGAAATCCTCGCCGAAGTGGACAACTGTTCCGAGTGCGTCGTCCAGCTCGCCTCACAGCTTGTTGGCCTCGGCTCGCAGACCGCCTTATTGGCCAAAGGTGGCAACGTCGAGGCGTTGAAGGACTCTCTCAAAGTCAACCTGATGGAAGACGGTCAGAGCTTTTAACTGAGTTTGTCGGTGCCTCATGGCCACTTTTTGGGCGCAATTTGAGCTGCGCCCCGCTGACCCCAAGGGCGCGAATGGTCAGGAAGCGCCGTCCGACGCCTTTTCCACACGACCATGCGCGGGCGCGCCGGCAGATTTCGATCGACGGACGACGCGCAGCCGAGGTGGCGACACCACTTTGGTTATTGCAGTAGATACCGCACCTAGCCGGCGCCCGAGTTCGGCGCCGTCCGGTGGGCCGGGGCGCTTAGACGCTTGCGTCGCCTCGTCGATCACATCCTCCAAAGCTTCGATGACTGTGCGGTAGCCCCCAAGAATCTCGAGCTTCCCGCGCGCCAGCAGGGTGCGGACGAAAGCAGAGCTGTAGCTCTCTCGGCTTTCAGCCGAGGGGCCCTCCATCAAAGTTCCCCAACTGAGCGCGAGGTCATGCGCGGCAGCAGTGGCCTCAGTCAGGGCGTCTAATCGCTCAGTTCGGCGAGCGCGGCGATCTTCCGCACGAATCTGCGCGCGCGTGCTGGCCCAGGCGATCGCGGCCGCGACCAACGCGATGCACGCGGCCAAAACTGTGGCGCGCGGTTGTGTTAGCCAGCCCGGGTCTGTCGCGGGCACGCAGTTGACCAGGTCGTTGGGAAGGTCGATGAAGTCTCGCGGAAGCACTCGACAAAGCTAGCCGTCGCAACCTTCAGACTCGTTCAAAACCCGCAGCCCGTACACACCGTGAGATTTGACTGCCGTTGGGGTCAGTAGCTCGGACTCAAAAGGGGCCGCGACACTTCTTCATCCGTTCTACTCCACGCGTTGCCATGCGAGGCTCGACGTATGGCATTAACTACTTGGCGGCCTCGCTCGATGGGGGCTCGATTTCATCTATTCGACCTGACATTACGATTCCGCCGTGGCTGATATGACGACGGCGGCTATCACCGCAACGTCGGGTCTCTTCGGAGCGCTCATCGGTGCGTTCAGCGCCCAGATTGCGGCACGTAAGACGAGGGACGCCGATCGCAGAAAGCGCTGCGTGGACCGGGTCTTGGCTGCACTCAGCCAGCTGGATAAGGCGTATGCGGAGTGGGTCGTGGCGGCTGCAAGTGATCCGAATGACCCGCACGCCGTGCTGCCGTTGCAAGGGGCGATGCGTGGGTACAACCAAGCCGTCGAGATGC
>NZ_JAYXBQ010000078.1:0-807 GCF_039668335.1 Mycobacterium sp. SM3041
TCGCAGTCGGCTGATGGGTGGTAGTCCGTCGAGTGCGCTGTGGCGGCGTTGAGTGTTGTAGAACTCGACCCAGGGTGCAAGGGCTCGGGCGCGGTCTGCGTTGGAGGCGAAAACCCGGCGATAGGACCATTCGCCTTGCAGCGTCCGGTTGTAGCGCTCCACCTTGCCGTTCTGCCACGGGCAGTGAGGCCTGATGAAGAGGTGTTTAGCATGCAGCTGGTCGATGATCGCCGCGACGTCGGCCGAGCGTCGATAGCTGAAATGGTTGTCAGTGATGACTCGTTCGATACTCGAAATCCCTTGTGATTGAAAGTATTCAGCCGCCCGAGCGATGAACCCGGCACATGTTGATCCCTTCTCATCGGGATGGATCTCTGAGTACGCCAGCCGGCTGTGGTCATCGACCATCGAGTGCACGTAGTCATACCCGATGCCGCGGCCGCGGACCTCTTCGCTGCGCCCGTGAGCGCGCCACCCGCCCCCGTCGGGGATGCGGCCGAGCTTCTTGACATCGACGTGGACCAGTTCGCCAGGATGGTCGCGCTCGTAGCGCACCGCAGTGGCCTTCGATGCCTTGATCACCGCGCCGGTCATCGGATCGCAGTCGCGCAGATGAGGTACGCCCCGACGATGAAGAATCCGTCCGACGGTCCGCGCGGGGATCCCAAGTTCGGCACCCAGCCAGTCCGGGCCCCGGCGATGCCGGCGGCGCGCCGCCACCACCTGTCGTTCCACCCGCGCTGGGGTCTTGGTCGGACTGTGGTGCGGTCGTGAGGACCGGTCGTGAAGTCCGGCCTCTCCCTCGAG
>NZ_JAYXBQ010000079.1:0-173611 GCF_039668335.1 Mycobacterium sp. SM3041
TCGGGACAAACCCGACAGAATCCAGTTCAGAACAATCTGACCTAAACAAAAGACACCAAAAACTGGCATCAAAAAAAACAACCACACCCCACAAACGGGAAAACACGAGGTGCAGTCAAAAAACAACAAACAAAAACCACCAAACACACTATTGAGTTCTCAAACAACACGCCTTTTTCGGGCAACCCCACCAACCTACTATCTCTTGGTCGGGCTGTCAAGCTCTTGCTCTGGGCTTTTTCGGCCCCGCTCGTTCTTGACGTTGAATAGATTAGCGGGCCGATCTTGATTTTACAAAACGCCTGCATATGGCCGGTTTTTGGGCGAAAACGCGTCGCGCACGGTTCCGTCGGAACCGTCAGCGCGACACGCCAATCCCCGTCAACTGACCCGTTCGACCTCCGCGCCCAGACTCACGAGGTTCTCCACGAACAACGGGTACCCGCGATCGATGTGGAAAACGTCGTGAACCTCGGTGTCGCCATCGGCGACCAAGCCCGCCAACACCAAGCCGGCGCCGGCGCGAATATCCGATGCCCACACCGGGGCACTCGACAACTGCGGAATTCCGCGGACCACCGCGTGATGTCCGTCGGTCCGGGCGTCGGCGCCCAGGCGGATCATCTCCTCGACGAAACGGAACCGTGCTTCGAACACGTTCTCGGTGATCATCGAAGTGCCCTCGGCGATGCAGGCCAGGCCGATGGCCATCGGTTGCAGGTCGGTCGGGAATCCCGGATACGGCAGCGTCGCGACGTTGACGGCCTTCGGCCGTTCGTACTGCACGACGCGGAAACCGTTGTCGTGCTGGGTGACGGTCGCGCCGGCATCGTGAAGTTTGTGCAGCACCAGCTGCAGGTGTTGCGGGTCCACCCCCGTCACGGCGACATCACCACGCGTCATCGCCGCGGCAATTCCCCAGGTCGCGGCCACAATCCGGTCACCGATCACCCGGTGCTCGGTCGGATGCAGCTTGTCCACGCCGGTGATGGTCAGCGTCGAGGTCCCGCCCCCACTGACCTTGGCACCCATCTGGTTCAACATGTCGCAGATGTCGACGATGTCCGGTTCCCGCGCGGCGTTGTGGATGACCGTCACGCCCTCGGCGAGCACGGCCGCCATCAGGATGTTCTCGGTCGCACCCACCGACGGGAACTCGAGCTGAATCTCGGCGCCACGCAGGTGGTCCGCCTCGGCGACCACGCAGCCGTGCTCGATGTTGCATCGCGCGCCGAGCTGCCGCAGACCGGATTGGTGCATGTCCAGGGGCCGCGAACCGATCGCGTCACCGCCGGGCAGCGCGACTTTCGCCTTCTTGCAGCGCCCCACCAATGGGCCGAGCACACACACCGAGGCGCGGAACTGCCGGACCGCGGCGAAGTCCGCGTCGTACTTCGGCTCGTCGGGCGACGTGATTCGGGCAACATCGCCTTCGAGCTCGACGGTGGCCCCGAGACCACGGAGCACCTCCGCCATCAATGGCACATCCAGGATGTCCGGACAGTTGGTGATCGTGGTGGTGCCCTCGGCCAACAACGCCGCGGCCATCAGCTTGAGCACGCTGTTCTTCGCGCCCCCCACGGCAACTTCGCCGGACAACCGGCTACCCCCGGTCACCACGAAACGCTCGCTCACGCGGCTAAGTGTAAACAGCGGCGAGGGCCGGTGTCAGACAACGAACAGGTCACCGCGGGTACGGTTTCACCCATGGCCGTGCACCTGACCCGCATCTATACCCGGACCGGTGACGATGGGTCGACCGGGCTCAGCGATTTCAGCCGGGTGTCGAAGAACGACGCGCGCCTGGCCGCGTACGCGGACTGTGACGAAGCCAACGCCGCGATCGGCGTCGCGGTCGCTGCGGGCGCCCCGGACGAACGAATCCGCTTGGTACTCCTGCAGATTCAGAACGATCTCTTCGACGCCGGCGCAGATCTGTCGACCCCGGTGGTCGAGAATCCCGAATACCCGCCGCTGCGGATCACCCAGCCGTACATCGACCGACTGGAAGCCTGGTGTGACGAATTCAACGAGCCGCTGTCGAAGCTCACGTCGTTCATCCTGCCCGGTGGCACTCCCCTGTCGGCATACCTGCACGTGGCCCGAACCGTGGTCCGGCGCGCGGAGCGGGCGGCATGGCAGGCGATCGAGGAACACGGCGATTCGGTCAGCGTCCTGCCGGCCAAATATCTGAATCGGCTCTCGGATCTGCTGTTCATCCTGTCGCGGGTCGCGAACCCGGATGGCGATGTGCTGTGGCAGCCCGGCGGCGGGACGCCGCAATCCGACAACACCGGAACTCAGTAGGGGAATTCAGACCGCGCGGCGGCGCGAGCGCGGCGAAGGCCGGGCCTCCAGCCACGACGTGAAAGCCGTCAAAGCCCCACGGTCCAAAGCGATTTCGTAACCGTTGCGCCGTTCGGGACTGTTGTCGCGCAGCTCGAGAATGACCGTTTCGATGGTCATGATGTCGAATTCGTCGCCCCGTGGGGCGCGGCGCCCAACAACTTCCAGGCCACGACGGGACAGCGTCCGGTCAGGCCACCAGCGCAGGCTCGACAAACGATAAAAGCCGGCCTCACCACCGCGGTAGCGCATGACTCCATGCCGCCACCCGTGGCCGCCGGCAGCTGGGTAGTCGCGCAGGATGGCGGCAGTACCGCCAACCTGACGCAACTTCCACAGCCGATAACTCAGTGCGGCTACAGCCAGCACCAACACGCCGACGAGCGCGACCATCATCAACATGGACGCGCTCATCGGAGTATCAGTCGAGCTGGCCTACGGCGCGCAGACGCGCCCGGCCCCACGCAGCGGTCGCCTCGTCGTCGGACGCGGCATCGGCCTTGGCCGCATGCGCATCGATCTCCGACTCCAGCGCCGCATCTTCAACCAGAATCCGCACGGTGTCCTCGGTTACCGAGAGGAACCCACCGGACACGGCGATCCGCAGATCATCCTCGCCCTCACGCTCGACCCGGACCATCGCGTCCTCGACCAGCTGGCCGACCAACGGGATGTGCCGGGGCAGGATGCCGATCTCGCCGGCGGTGGTGCGAGTGAAGACGAATGTGGCCTTACCTGTCCACAGCGCGCGCTCGACGGCGACGATCTCGACGTCCATTTCGGCCATGTCACACCACCTTTCGGCTAAGACTGACAGCGAACTCTGCCAGTCGGTTCTTCGCGCAAGCGCTCATCACAGCTTGGCGCCGAGGCTTTCGGCCTTCTTCGCCAGGTCGTCGAGACCACCGATGAGGAAGAACGCCTGCTCCGGCAGGTGGTCGAAGTCGCCCTTGGCGAGACGGTCGAACGCCTCGATGGTCTCCTTCAGCGGCACCGTCGAACCCGGCTGGCCGGTGAACTGCTCGGCGGCCATCATGTTCTGGCTCAGGAAGCGCTCGATCTTACGGGCGCGGTACACCAGCACCTTGTCCTCTTCCGACAGTTCGTCGATACCGAGGATGGCGATGATGTCCTGAAGGTCCTTGTAGCGCTGCAGGATTCGGATGACTTCCTGAGCAACCCGGTAGTGCTCGTCGCCGACGATGCTCGGGTGCAGGATCGTCGAGGACGACGCCAGCGGGTCCACGGCCGGGAAGATGCCCTTGGAGAACACCGCACGAGAGAGCTCGGTGGTGGCGTCCAGGTGGGCGAACGTCGTGGCCGGGGCCGGGTCGGTGTAGTCGTCGGCGGGCACGTACACGGCCTGCATCGAGGTGATCGAACGACCACGGGTCGAGGTGATGCGCTCCTGGAGCTCACCCATCTCGTCGGCCAGCGTCGGCTGGTAACCCACGGCCGAAGGCATACGACCCAGCAGGGTCGAGACCTCGGAACCGGCCTGGGTGAACCGGAAGATGTTGTCGATGAAGAGCAGCACGTCCTGGTTCTGCTCGTCGCGGAAGTACTCGGCCATGGTCAGGGCCGACAGGGCGACGCGCATACGGGTGCCTGGCGGCTCGTCCATCTGGCCGAACACGAGGGCGGTGTCCTTGAGCACGTTCGCGTCCGCGAGCTCGACCCACAGGTCGTTGCCCTCACGGGTGCGCTCACCGACGCCGGCGAACACCGAGGTACCACCGAAGTTGCGGGCAATACGGTTGATCATCTCCTGGATCAGAACCGTCTTACCGACACCGGCACCACCGAACAGGGCGATCTTGCCACCACGCACGTACGGCGTGAGCAGGTCGACGACCTTCAGACCGGTCTCCAGCATCTCGGTGCGGGGCTCCAGGTCGGCGAAGGCCGGCGGCTTGCGGTGGATGGACCAGTGCTCGAACTCCTTGCCGTAACCCGGCTCGTCGAGGCAGTCACCCAGGGCGTTGAACACGTGGCCCTTGACGCCGTCGCCGACGGGCACCGAGATGGAGGCGCCGGTGTCGCGGACGTCGGTGCCACGCACCAGGCCGTCGGTCGGCTGCATCGAGATGCAGCGGACCAGGTTGTCACCGAGGTGCTGGGCAACCTCGAGGGTCAGGGTCTTGGCCAGCGCACCGAAGGTGATGTCGGCGTGCAGAGCGTTGAACAGCTCGGGCACAGAGCCACGCGGGAATTCGATGTCCACCACCGGGCCGGTGATGCGAACCACGCGACCAGTGGTCTTGGTCTCTACGGCAGAAGTCATATCTCTCTTCGCTTCCTACGGGGCCTATTTCGCGTCGGCCAGCGCGTTGGCGCCACCGACGATTTCGCTGATTTCCTGGGTGATCTGGGCCTGGCGCTCGCGGTTCGCGGCGAGGGTCAGGGCCTTGATCAGGTCGTCGGCGTTGTCCGTTGCCGACTTCATGGCGCGTCGACGCGAGGCCGACTCCGAGGCCGCGGCCTCTAGCAGTGCCGCGTAGACACGGGTCGCGATGTAGCGCGGGAGCAACGCGTCGAACAGCGCGTCCGCACTCGGCTCGAACGAGTACAGGGTGTGGACCTCGGTCGGCTCCCCCGTGTACTCGACGGCCAGCGGGGCGATCCGCACGGCCTCGGCCGTCTGCGACAGCATCGACTTGAACTCGGTCGACACGATGTGCAGTTCGTCGACGCCCAAGACGCCGTCGGCACCAGGTTCGTCACCCTCGTCGTCCGCACCCGACATGAACGCCGTCACCAGGGTGTCGGCGATCTCCTTGGCATTGGCGTACTCCGGACGCTCCGAGAAGCCGGTCCAGGACTCGGCGACGGCGCGCTGACGGAAGCTGTAGTACCCCAAGGCCTTTCGGCCGACGACGTACAGCACCGGCTCCTTGCCCTCGTTGCGCAGCAACGTGAACAGTTCCTCGGCCCGACGCAGCACGTTGGCGTTGTAACCGCCGCACAGGCCGCGGTCGGACGACACCACCAGAACCCCGGCACGCCGCGGGTTCTCCCGCTCCACGAGCAGTGGGTGGTCCAGCGCGCTGGCCCCCGCAAGCTCGGTGAGCATGTTGGTGATCTCGGTGGCGTAGGGCCGGGCTGCATCAACCCGGGCCTGCGCCTTGGCGATCCGCGACGTGGCGATCAGCTCCTGCGCCTTCGTGATCTTCTTGATCGACGAGGCGGATTTGATACGTCCGCGTAGCTCGCGCAGTGTGGCTGCCATTGGTTACCTAGGCCTTCTTCGGTGCCGGCTTGTTGACCTTGACCGACTCCTGGCCGAGCTCAGCAGGATCCAGGGCCTCGGCCTCGGCTTCCTTGACAACGACCGAGCTGCCGTCGGAGGCGGCGAAGCCCTTCTTGAACTCGTTGATGACCGAGACCAGCTTCTCCTCGTTCTCCTCGGAGAGCTTCTTGGTCTCCTTGATCCCGGTGAGGATGTCGGCGTGGCTGGCCTTCACGTGCTCCAGCAGTTCGGACGAGAAGCGCGAAACGTCTTCGGCCGGAACCGAATCCAGGTGGCCCTGGGTACCGAGGAAGATCTCGATGACCTGGTCCTCGACGGCCAGCGGGCTGTACTGCGGCTGCTTCAGCAGCTCGACCAGGCGCACACCGCGGTCCAGCTGAGCCTTCGAAGCGGCGTCCAGGTCCGAGGCGAAGGCCGCGAATGCCTCCAGCTCGCGGTACTGCGACAGGTCCAGACGCAGCGAGCCGGCAACTTCCTTCATCGCCTTGATCTGGGCGGCACCACCGACGCGGGACACCGACACACCGACGTTCACGGCCGGGCGGACACCCTGGTTGAACAGGTCGGACTCCAGGAAGCACTGACCGTCGGTGATCGAGATGACGTTGGTCGGGATGAACGCCGAGATGTCGTTGGCCTTGGTCTCGATGACCGGCAGACCCGTCATCGAACCGCCACCGAGCTCGTCGGACAGCTTCGCGCAACGCTCCAGCAGACGGGAGTGCAGGTAGAAGACGTCACCCGGGAACGCCTCGCGGCCCGGCGGGCGACGCAGCAGCAGCGAGATGGCGCGGTAGGCGTCGGCCTGCTTGGACAGGTCGTCGAACACGATCAGGACGTGCTTGCCGTTGTACATCCAGTGCTGGCCGATGGCCGAGCCGGTGTACGGGGCCAGCCACTTGAAGCCGGCGGGGTCAGAGGCGGGAGCCGCGACGATGGTCGTGTACTCCATGGCGCCGCCCTCTTCCAGCGCGCGCTTCACGCTGGCGATGGTGGTGCCCTTCTGGCCGATCGCGACGTAGACGCAGCGCACCTGCTGCTTCGGGTCGCCGGTCTCCCAGGCCTCGCGCTGGTTCAGGATGGTGTCGACGCAGACGGCGGTCTTGCCGGTCTTGCGGTCACCGATGATCAGCTGACGCTGGCCGCGGCCGATCGGGGTCATGGCGTCGATGGCCTTGATACCGGTCTGCAGCGGCTCGCTGACGCTCTGGCGCTGAACGACGGTCGGGGCCTGCAGCTCGAGGGCACGACGGGTCTCGGCCTTGATCTCGCCCTGGCCGTCGATCGGCTCACCCAGCGGGTTGATGACGCGGCCCAGGAACTCGTCGCCGACAGGCACCGAGAGCACCTCGCCGGTGCGCTTGACCTGCTGGCCCTCTTCGATCTTCTCGAACTCACCCAGGATGACCGCACCCACGCTGTGCTCGTCGAGGTTCAGGGCCACGCCCAGAACACCGCCGGGGAACTCGAGGAGCTCCTGGGTCATGACCGAGGGCAGACCCTCGACGTGTGCGATGCCGTCACCGGCGTCGACGACAGTGCCGATCTCTTCACGATCGGTCGAGGCCGAGAACGTCGTTACGTAGTTCTCGATGGCACCTTCGATATCAGCAGCCGAGATTGTCAACTCTGCCATGGTTTTTGGTCTTCCTAGTCTTGGGTGTTTCGGAGTTAGTCGGGCAGCCGGTTGGAGGCGGCGGCCAGTCGTGACGAGATGGAGCCGTCGATCACCTCGTCGCCGACGGTGATGGTCAGACCACCGAGGAGGCTCGGGTCGACATGCAGCTGGACGGACACCGGGTGACCGTAGATGCGGGTCAGGACCGACGTCAGTCGGGTGCGCTGGGCATCCGACAGGGCCGCGGCCGCTTCGACGTGGGCAACCACCTCGCCGCGGCGGGCGACTGCCAGCTCGGCCAGATCAAGGACGGCCTGGTCGGCACGCTCACCGCGCAGCAGGCTCACGGTCTGCGTCAGCAGCGCCTTGACGGTGCTGTTGACCGAGCCGTTGGCACCGGTGAGGACCTTGTCCAGCAAGGCAACTCGGCCGTCGACCGGGGTGCCGTAGTCACCGAGCAGCGTCGAGAGGCGCGGCTGCGCGTCCAGCACACGGCTGAACCGGAACAGCTGATCCTCGACCTCGGCGACGTCACCGCTGACCTCGGCCCGCTTGATCAGTGCCAGGCGAGCGACGTGCTCGACGGCGTCGACCAGGTCGGACTGCTCCGACCACCGCGAAGACACCGCGGAACGCAGCAGCTCCAGTGCGTTGGCGCCGATCTTGCCGGACAGCACCGCGTCCAGCAGAGCGACCTTGGGGGCCGGGTTGTCGGCGGGCTCGGCCAGGTGCCGGCCGAGGTTGACCTCGGTCAGCAGCAGGCGAGCGACGGCGGCCAGATCATCGGCGAGCGCGGTCAGCGCGGCCGCATCCAGGCCGTTGGCGGTCGCGTCGAACTTCTCGACCAGCGCGGTCAGTGATTCCCGGCTCGCGGCCCGCAGCTTCACCTCGGCGTGGGTACCGACCTCGGCCGAGGACGGGGCCATCTGCTCGAGATCGTCGAGGAAGCGGTCGACGGTGCCGGCCTGCGCGCCGGGCTCGGCGACGTAGCGCCGCACCAGCTCGTCGGCCTTGGCGACCGATTCCGCGCCCAGCTCCTGACGGAGCTCGCGGATGACGCCCTGGCGCATCAGCTCGACGTGCTGGCCGCCCTGTGCCTTGATCCGCTCGGCGTCGATGACGGCCTGCTCGGTGAGCTGCTCCACGATGCGCTGCGAATCGTGCCGGGCCTCGTCGGTCACCTTGGCCGACTCGGCCTTCGCGTCGGCAAGAGCCTTGGCGTGCATCTTGTCGGCGTCGGCGAGTTTCTGTGCGGCTTCGGCACTTTCGGCCAGCGCGACGCGAACGGCCTCCTGCTGCTTGGCCATCATGCCCTTCACCGGAGGTACCACGTACTTCCAGATGATGGCCACGATGACGGCAAAGCCGATCAGCTGCCCGATGAAGATTTCCATCTACTGGCTCCCGCCTGATTTCACGTCAGCCGCCAACTCGACGCCGAGAATGCGGCTCGCCAGCGTCTGGGACAGGTTGTCGACCGACGACTGCAGTTCGGTCTGTGTGGACTGCCGCTGTGCGGACAGTGCCTGGTCGGCACCCTTGAGGGTTTCGGCCACCTCACCACTCGCCGCTGCACGCGCCTGGTCGACGACCTTGCGGCCCTCGTTGCGGGCCTCGTCACGGATGGCCGAAGCCTCCGTGCGAGCGCTCGCCATCGCCGCGATGTAGTCCGCCTCTGCGGCGGCCACCTGCTCAGCCGACTTCCGGTTGTCAGCAGCGGTCTTGGCCAGCATTTCCTCGCGTTCGACCAAGACCTTGCTGATCGGTGGCACAACCCACTTGCCGATCACGCCGAGCACGATCAGGAAGATGATCAGCACGACGAAGAAGGTCGCGTTGGGGATCAGGAAGTTCTGACCCCCGCCGCCTTCCGCTGCTGCCTGGCCCGAGGCCAGGATGGTTGCGCTCAATTCACCCATGTCGACGGATTACGACAGGCCCGGGGTGGCGAACACGAAGAGCGCCATGAAGGCCAGGTTGATGAAGTACGCGGCTTCCACCAGACCGACGGTGATGAAGAACGGGGTGAACAGGCGGCCCTGGGCCTCCGGCTGACGGGCGATGCCCGAGATCAGCGCGTTACCGGCGATACCGTCACCGATACCGGCACCGATGGCGCCACCGGCCATGATCAACCCACCGCCGATGAGGGCGCCCTGGATGATAGTGGCGTTCGTTGCTGCGTCGGCCATTCTCTTTTTCCTCCTTGGTAACTGGTAGCTGCGCTACCAGGGTCTTATTTGTGGTTCCTACAGGTCTTGCGGGTACTCAGTGGTGCTCGTCGAGTTCCATCGACTGGCTGAAGTACAGGATCGTCAGCAGCGCGAAGATGAACGCCTGGATGAGGCCGACGAACAGGTCGAAGGTCTTCCAGATGGCGTTCGGCGCCCACTGCACGTACCACGGGAACATCGCGATCAGCGCGACCAGGATGCCGCCGGCGAACATGTTGCCGAAGAGTCGGAGAGACAGCGAGACCGGCTTGGCGATCTCCTCGACGATGTTGATCGGCGCCAGGACCGCGACGTGGCCCTTCAGCAGCTTCTTGAAGTGGCCGAAGACGCCCCGGCGCCAGATGCCCGCAGCGTGGTAGCAGAGGAACACGAACAGCGCGAGCGCCAACACGTAGTTGATGTCCGAGGCCGGCGGGGCCAGCAGTTCCTTCGCGCCACCGTCTTCCCCACCGAACTGCACCGGCAGGACCGACAGCCAGTTGGAGATCAGGATGAAGGTGAAGATCGTGACGGCCAGCGGGAGCACGAACGGCGCGATCTTCATGCCGATCGCGGTCTCGATCTGCTGGCGCATCTGGATGGTGATGGCCTCGAAGAACAGCTGCACACCGCCCGGCACACCGGTGGAGGTCACCTTGGCCTTCACGAAGAACGCCAGCGCGATGACGATGACCGCGGCCACGCTGGTGGCGATGATCGTGTCGACGTTGAAGGTGTAGCCCCACAGCTCGTGCTGCTCGTGGTGGCCGACCTCGATGGCGGCCTCGGCGGTGAATTGTTGAATCACTTGGGTCGTCAGTCCTTTGCTTCTGATCCGTCGTGTGCTTCTGGTTGGTCGCCGCCGCCACCGTTACGTTGGCCGGCGCGGACCTTCTTCATCACCGGCAATGCGGTGCTCATGACAAGAATCGCCTGGAACAAAGCCACCCCGAACAGCACGCCGATACCGGTTGGCTTGAAGAACCACGTGATCAGCAGGGCGATCACCGAGATGGCGACCAACCGCATGGCGGAGTTGGCGGCCATCTGCATCTTCAGGGGGTGGTCCTTGGCGGTGACCTTCGCAACCGCGCGACGGACCATCATGGCGTTGGCCAGACCGAGCGCCATCCCCAGACCGAAGAAGGCGCCGAACTTCAGATTGCCGCTCACTGCGTAGCCGCCACCGAGTGCGATGGCTGTCACGAGGAGCGAGATAGCAAACAAGCGCACGGGCTGAAAAGCCACTGCCGGCAACACCAAAGGCGCGTCCTGCGCTGGTGTCGTCATGGTGTTCACCTCAATCCCGCGGTCACGAGTGCCGTCCCCATATACCTGGCAATCCTGTGTGCGTGCCCACAGAGCGTATCGAAGGTCACATCGAGCGCGTCGGGCACACTGGAATCACCCAAGGGGAAGCTCCCTTTGTCGGTCGTCATTCGGCGCCGATCGGCTTGTGTGAACCGATGGGCCGGGCCGGCAACCCGCGAGGTTTTTCGGGTTCTGCCAGAACCGTACCACATGGTGAGCACCCGAAAACGGGCACCTACTACTTTTTGTCGTACTCGCCTTCTGGCACGTCATCGCGCCGCCGCAGGAGCGGAATCAGGGTGAAGATGGCGGCCAGCAGGATGGCCCCGAGCATCACCGCACCGGTGTACCGGGGGTCGAAGAAAATGGTGCTGGCCGCCCCCAGCGCCACGATGCCCACCCATAGGTAGATCAACAGCACGACGCGTCGGTGCGAGTGACCGATCTGCAGCAGCCGGTGGTGCAGATGCATCTTGTCGGGACTGAACGGGCTGAGTCCGGCACGGGTGCGGCGCACGATGGCCAGCAGCATGTCGAGGGCCGGTACGAACATCACCGCAACGACCAACAGGAATGGCGACAGCAAAGCAAAAACGTCGCGCGCGCCGTAGGCGTTCTGGGAGATCGGGCCCGCCGCGGTGGTCGACGCCGCCGCCAGCATCAGGCCGATGAGCATGGACCCGGAGTCGCCCATGAAGATGCGGGCCGGGTGGAAGTTGTGTGGCAGGAAGCCCAGGCACGCGCCGGCCAGCACGACCGAGATGACGGCGGGCGGGTAGAACAGCACGTCACCGCCGTGGTCGCGCAGCAGCCCGACCGAGAAGATGCAGATGGCCGACGCGGTGATGAGTCCCAGCCCGGCGGCCAGACCGTCGAGGCCGTCTACGAAGTTCATCGCGTTGACGATCGACACCGTCAGCGCCAGGGTCAGCAGGATCGACGACGCCTGGTCCAGCACGATGGTGCCGACACCGCCGATCGGGATGTACAGCACACTCCACGCGACGCCCATGGTGACCAGGACGCTGGCCGCGGTGATCTGGCCGGCGAACTTCGTCAGGGCGTCCAGGCCCCAGCGGTCGTCGATCAGGCCGATCAGCATGATCAGGCCGCCCGCCACCACCACCGCGGGCATACCGGACGAATAGACGAAACCTCGGGTCAGTGCGGGCAATTGGGACGCCAGCAGGACGGCGGCCGCCACCCCGATGTACATGGCCAGCCCGCCCATCCGCGGGACCGGCTGGACGTGGACGTCGCGTTCGCGCGGATAGGCCACGGCGCCGAACCGGAACGCCAGCGCCCGCACCCAGCCCGTGGCGAAGTAGGTGATGATCGCCGCGGTCAGACCGACCAGCACGAGCTCCCGGAGGGGAACCCCGGTGCCCCGGTCGATCTGCGCGAGCAGCCGGCCTGCGTCGGCAACTACGGTCACGACACCTCGCCGGTCAGGGACTCCGCTTCGACTCCGAGCACTTCGGCGATCTGTGCGAGCGAGATCGGCCCTTCGCGCAGCACCCGCGGCGTCGCGCCGGTCAGGTCGACGATCGTGGACGCGGCCTGCTTGGTCGCCGGTCCCGCGTCCAGGTACACCTCGACCTTGTCGCCCAGCTGTGCCCGCGCCTCGTCGGCGTTGACCGCGGGCGGTTGGCCCGAGATGTTGGCGCTGGACACCGCCATCGGGCCGACCTCACGCAGCAGCTCGATCGCCACCGGGTGCAAGGGCATGCGCAGCATGACGCTGCCGTTGGTGTCACCAAGATCCCACGACAGCGACGGGGCCTGCTGCACGACCAGGCTCAACGCGCCGGGCCAGAACGCCTCGATCAGGTCCCGGGCCGCCGGGGGCACGGCGTAGACGAGCCCGTCGATGGTGCGCCAGGAACCGACGAGCACCGGGACCGGCATGTTGCGGCCCCTCCCCTTCGCGGCCAGCAGCGCCGCGACGGCCTCGCTGTTGAAGGCGTCGGCACCCAGGCCGTAGACGGTGTCGGTGGGCAGCACGACCAGGCGGCCGCCCTTGAGCGCACTGATAGCCGAGGCGATCCCGGTGGCGCGCTTGGCCGCATCACCGCAGTCGAACGTCTCCATCCATCACTCCTCACGCAAGCGTTTCGTCGGTTGCCATGACCCGTTTTACCGTCGGGTCGCGGTGACGAACCGGGGCCGCCCGGTCAGGTCGCGCCGCGCGGTGATGTCACCGAACGTACCGTCGCGGTCCAAGGCGGCCACCACCTGATCGGCTGTGGTGTCGTCGTGTTCGATGCCCAACTTGCCGCCGGGACGCAGCAACCGGGCCGCCAGCGCGATGATCGGCACGATGACGGACATGCCGTCGGGCCCGCCGAACAGGGCGCCGGCCGGGTCGTGGTCGATGACCTCGGGGTCGAGGTCGGCGCCGTCCGGGATGTACGGCGGGTTGGACACCAGCAGGTCCACTGTGCCGGTCCTGTCTGACAGCAGGCTGGGAACAGTGACGTCGGCTTCCAGCACCTCGACGGCGCTGCCGTCGCAGTTGCGCCGGGCATAGGCCAACGCCTCCGGGGACTTCTCGACGGCCACAACTTGCGCCTGCGGCCAGGTGTGCGCCAGCGCCAGGGCCAGCGCTCCCGAGCCCGTGCACAGGTCCACGATCACCGGGCTCGGCGGCAACGGCTGGTTCATGGCCCACTCCAGCAGGGCCTCGGTCTCCGGCCGCGGGATGAACACCCCCGGACCGACGTGCACTTCCACCGGACCGAATGCCGCGGTTCCGATCAAGTGCTGCAAGGGAATTCGTTGTGCGCGACGCGCGATGAGGTCGCCGTAGCCGGCGAAGAACGTCGGGTCCGGCTCGACGAACAGCAGCCGGGCCCGATCGACTCCGGCGATGTGCGCCGCCAGGTACTCGGCGTCGACGCGGGCGGAATCGATGCCCGCCGCAGCCAACGTCGCGGTGGCCTCGTCGAGCGCCTGCCGGATGCTATTCACCCTCGGCGAGCCGGGCCTGCTTGTCGGCGGCCGCGAGGGCGTCGAGCAGCGCGTCCATGTCGCCGTCGAGCACCTGGTCGAGGTTGTGGGCCTTGAAGTTGATCCGGTGGTCGGCGATGCGGTTCTCCGGGAAGTTGTAGGTCCGGATGCGCTCGCTGCGGTCGACGGTGCGGATCTGGCTGGCGCGGTCCGCGGAGGCGTCGGACGCGGCCTGCTCTTCGGCCAGCGCCTGCAGACGCGCGGCGAGCACCACCATGGCGCGGGCCTTGTTCTGCAGCTGCGAGCGTTCGTTCTGGCAGGTGACGACGATGCCGGTGGGCAGGTGCGTGATGCGCACCGCCGAGTCGGTGGTGTTGACGCCCTGACCGCCCTTGCCGGACGAACGGTAGACATCGATCCGCAGGTCCGATTCGTCGATCTGCACCTGCTCGACGTCTTCGGGCTCCGGGTAGACGAGGACGCCGGCGGCCGAGGTGTGCACGCGGCCCTGCGATTCGGTGACGGGCACGCGCTGCACGCGGTGCACGCCGCCCTCGAACTTCATGCGCGACCACACGCCGTCGGCCGAATCGCCCTTGCTGGCGATCGTGATGGTGGCGTCCTTGTAGCCGCCGAGGTCCGACCAGGTCTCGTCGAGCACGGTGACGGTCCAACCGTGGCGCTCGGCGTACCGGATGTACATGCGCGCGAGGTCGGCCGCGAACAGCGCCGATTCCTCGCCGCCTTCCCCGGACTTCACCTCGAGGACGACGTCGTCGGCGTCGTGCGGGTCGCGCGGGGCCAGCAGGTCGGTCAGCTTGGCGTCGAGCTCGGCGACGCGGGCCTCCAACTCGGGCACCTCCGCGGCGAACGCGGCGTCCTCAGCGGCCAGCTCGCGGGCCGCCTCGAGGTCACCCCGGGCGGCCTCGAGCTTGCGGTAGGTCACGACGATCGGCGACACCTGCGCGAACCGGCGGCCGACCTTGCGGGCGGCGCCGGCGTCGGCGTGCAGGTTCGGGTCCCCCAGCTGCCGCTCGAGGTCGGCGTGCTCGGCCAGCAGTGCCTCGATGCGGGGCGCGGTATCGGTCTGTGCCACTTTCGGACTCCTGCGGTTGTTCTGGGGTGCCGGATGCTGGATACGAAAACGGCGCCCGGACCTGACGCGAATGCGACAGATCGGGCGCCGTTGACGAAGCTAGCTCTCGGACGCGGCCTTCGAGCCGGCGTTGCGCTTGCCGTACCGCTTCTCGAAGCGGGCCACGCGGCCGCCGGTGTCGAGAAGCTTCTGCTTGCCCGTGTAGAACGGGTGGCACTGCGAGCACACCTCGACCACGATGTGGCCGCTTTCCTTGGTGCTACGAGTCTGGAAGCTGTTGCCGCAACCGCAGACCACGGTGGTCTCGACGTATGCGGGGTGAATACCCGATTTCATTTCATGGTCCTCTGTGATCGATGGCGCCGGGTCGCCCGAGAATTCGGACGTGAACCGGAGCCGAGGGGGTTCGGCGGTCGATTATGCCAGGTCAGCCGCCAAGGTCCTAAACGCGTTCGGGCCGGCGACTATTCCGCGGCACCGCACTGCCCCAGCTCAGCGAGGCGACGCTCCAGAAATCGTCGCTCCGGTTCGGTCGTCGCCAATGCCAGCGCGCGCTCGAAGGCGGTCCGCGCCTCTCCGGTGCGGCCCAAGCGACGCAGCAATTCCGCCCGGGTTGACGGCAGATAGCGATAATCGCCCAGGTCAAGGGCATCGATGAGCTCCAGCGCCCGGGCGGGATCGCCGGCCTCGGCGACAGCCACCGCACGATTGAGCGCCACCACCGGCGATCCGGTGAGCGCTTCGAGCCGCTCGTACAGGACCACGACCTCGGGCCAGTCGATCTCCTCGTCGGCCTGCAGCGAGGCGATGGCGGCCTGCAGGACGTACGGCCCGGCAGCGAGCCGCAGGGCCAGCGCGCGGTCCAGCGCGGCCCGCCCGGCGTCGACCTTGGCCTGGTCGTACCGCGTGCGGTCCTGCTCGGCTAGGGGCACCACCCGACCGTCGACCACACGGGCCGCGCGCCGCGAATCGTGCAGCAGCATCAGCGCCAGCAACCCGTAGGCCTCGGGCTCGTCGGCCAAGAGGTCGGCGAGGAGACGGCCGAGGCGGATCGCTTCGGCGGCGAGGTCATCGCGCTCGGTGAAGCCCTGGTTGAAGATCAGGTAGATCACCGCCAGCACCGTCGCCACGCGGTCGGGCAGCATCCGGTCGGCCGGCAGGGCGAACGGGATGTTCGTCGCCTTGATCTTGGCCTTGGCGCGGGACAGGCGACGCTTCATGGTGTCCTCTGAGACCAGGAACGCCCGCCCGATCTCGGCGGTGGTCAGCCCGCCGAGCGCCCGCAGCGTGAGCGCCACCTGGGCGTCGCGCGCCAGGGCCGGATGGCAGCACATGAAGATCAGCTGCAGCCGGTCGTCGCCGATGGTGCTGTCATCGAGATCGATGTCGTCCATGGTGATTGCCTGTTGATCGGCGTGGAGCAGCCGGGTTTTGGCGCGCAGCGTCTGCTCGCGGCGCAACCGGTCGATCGCCACGTTGCGGCCGGTCCGCACCAGCCAGGCCACCGGCGCGTCCGGCACACCGTCGCGGGCCCACCGCTCGGCGGCGCGGACGAATGCCTCCTGCGCGGCATCCTCGGCGAGCTCGAAATCGCCGAGGATGCCGATGAGCGCGGCCAGGACCCGGCCCCACTCGCGCTGGAAGATCGCGTCGATCAGTGGGCACCCTCAAATGGGGTCTCGAAGAGCGGCCGCACCTCGACGCCGCCACCGAGTCGCACGGCCGGGATCCGCTGGGCGAATTTGATGGCCTCGTCGAGATTCTCGGCGTCGATGACGAAATAGCCGGCGAACACCTCTTTGGTGTCGGCGAAGGGACCGTCGGTGATCAGGTCGGCCCGAACCGATGTCGCGGTTTCGACGGGCTGCAGGTGGCCGCCACCAACGCACTGCGGGTCCTGACGAAGCGCCGCGTACTCGGCCGTCAGGGCCGCGTGCTCTTCCTCGGTGATGTCGGTGTCGTGGCTGCCCGGCTTGATGTAGATCAGCGTTGCGTATTTCATCGTTGTCTCCCTTTGGGTTGATCGTCCAACAGCAGTGAGACGAACGGGGACCCAATGTGGGGACACGACCGCCGAAATCAGTTTTCGGCGAGTGGCGCGTACTCCGTGCCGTCCCGTTTCCACAGCACCCGGCCGGCCGGATCGGCGCCCAACGCAACCAGTTCCCGCTTGAGAATCTTGTTGGTCGCGGTGCTGGGCAGGTCGTCGGCGATCCAGACGTACCGCGGCCAGGACTTCGGGGACAGGTCCGGCTGCGCGGCCAGGAATTCCGCGAACGCCTTCGGGTCGAGGGCCTGGCCATCGCGCAGCACCATGGCGGCCATCACCTGGTCACCGACGAACTCGTCGGGCACCGGGTAGACCGCGACGCGGCTGATCACCGGATGCCGCAACAGGATTCGTTCGATGGGCGCCGCGGTGATGTTCTCTCCGTCCACGCGCATCCAGTCGGCGGTGCGGCCGGCAAGGTAGATCCAGCCGTCGGCGTCGCGGTAGGCCAGGTCCCCCGACCAGTACATGCCGTGCCGCAGCCGTTCGTCCGTCGCACCCTGGTCGTTGTGGTAGCCGCGGAACATGCCGCTGCCGTTGGTGTTCACCAACTCGCCGGTGGCCGCCTCGGCATTGATCAGCGCTCCGGTCTCGTCGAAGCGGGCCACATCGCACTCCTGGACGGTCTCCGGGTCGTAGACGGCGACGCCCGGGAAACCCTTGCCGACGCTGCCGGCCGGGGTCCCCTCGGAGCGGGTGATGATGATCGCGAGCTCGGTCGAACCGAAGCCGTCCCACACGCTGCAGCCGAAGCGGCGGCTGAACTCGTCGATGTCGCGGTCGGCGGCCTCGTTGCCGAACGCCACCCGCAGCGGATTGTCGTGGTCGTCGGGCTGCTCGGTGGTGGCCAGAATGTAGGCCAGCGGCTTGCCGACGTAGTTCATGTAGGTCGCGCCGTAGCGGCGGATATCCGGGAGGAAACCCGACGCGGAGAACTGCGCGGGTGCCATCGCCGCGCCGGAACCGAGTGCGACGCCCCAGCCGGCGTAGACGCCGTTGGAGTGGAACAGCGGCATCGCCAGATAACAGGTGTCCTTCTCGGTCAGCTCGTAGCGCTGCACGAGTGCCGCTGCGGAGAACAGCACGATGGAGTGCGCCACCTCGACGGCCTTGGGCTCACCGCTGGTGCCGGAGGTGAAGATCATCATGAAGGTGTCGTCGGGCCCGACTTCACGATGTGGGGTCAGATCCTGCTGTGGCCACTCGGTCGCGGTGACGTCGACGACGGTGACCCCGGGCAGGCTGAGGCCGGCGAGCAGGTCGCGGTGCTGGGCGTCGACGAGGACGATCTGGCATTCGACGCGGGCGATGTCGCGGGCGAGCGCCGCACCGCGACGGGTGTTGTTGATGCCGCACAGCACATAGCCGCCCAGGGCCGCGGCGGCGAGCGCGGTGAGCATGTCCGGGGTGTTGCCCAGCAGCGTGCCCACGTGCAGCGGCCGCAGCGGGTCGGCCTGGCCGATCAGGGCGGCGGCCTGCGCCCGGGCTCCGGCGACGTACTCTCGCCAGGTCCAGGTCGCCTCGCCGTACTTGACGGCGACGGTGTCCTGGTCGGCGCGTTCGCGAAGTAACTGCTGAAGGGTGTCCGCCATATGGGCTCCCGGGGCATGGGCGATCACGAGAACCACCCGAGTGAACAGATTCCTGGAAGTGTCTACCATGCTTGACGGGTGGCGCACTAGCGTCAGCGCCCTGGCAGAATCGTCGTTCGCCCGGTTGACATGTGAGGAGACATCCCGGTGGCAAGCCCAGAATCCCCGAAGAGCGTGCGTGATCGACTGATCGACGCCGCCGAAGAGTGCATGCGCGCCAAGGGAATTCGCGCCACGACGGTATCCGAGGTCGCCGAGGCCGCCGGCGTCTCCCGCGGTTGGCTGTACCGGCACTTCCCGGACAAGGTGACGCTGCTGGGCGCCGCGATCGTCCGGCTCAACAACGCCTACTGGAGCGACGCGCACGCCATGCTGGCCTCGATCGAAGGCCTGGACAACCAGATCGTCACCGGAATCCAGCACGGCCGCACCGCCTATGACGATCCCGGGGCCCTGCTGATGAAGCTGCGCGTCGAGGAGCCCGACGAGTTCGCCGCCTGCGCCGGCGCCGGCGTGCAGGGCCTGGTGCCCGACCTCGCCGATTTCTGGTCCCGCTACCTCGTCGCCGCGCGCGACAACGGCGAAATTCACCCCGATACCGACATCGACGACGCCGCCGAGTGGATCGCCCGCGTCATCCTGTCGCTGGCCACGATGCCCGGGCAGCGGCTGGACGCCAACAACGCCGACGAACTGCTCGCGCACGTGCGCCGCTACGTGATGCCGGGACTGAAGGCCCAGCCGTAAACCAGCCGGCGAACTGGTTGTCGGCGCGGACTTCGGCTTTCCCAAGCGCGAAACCAACCGGATGGCGGCTTTCGGCCAAGTTTCCCGCCACCCCGTTGGTTTCGTGTTCCACTCAAAATGTCGAAGCCCCCAAATCGGCTGATTTGGGGGCTTCGGCGTGGGCTGGGGCCTAGTCGGCGTCCATGTTGCCCGGGGCCGTCTTCGAGACCTGAACCAGGAACTCGTAGTTGGTCTTGGTCTTGCGCAGCTGGCTCATCAGCAGGTCGATGGCCTGGTGCGGGTCCAGACCCGACAGCACCCGACGCAGCTTGTGCACGATCGCGAACTCGTCCGGGCCGAGCAGCAGCTCGTCCTTGCGGGTACCGGATGGGTTGACGTCGACAGCCGGGAACACGCGGCGCTCGGCGATCTTGCGGTCCAGCTTGAGCTCGGCGTTACCCGTGCCCTTGAACTCCTCGAAGATGACGGTGTCACCGGTCGAGCCGGTCTCGACCATCGCGGTCGCGATGATGGTCAGCGAGCCGCCGTTCTCGATGTTGCGCGCAGCACCGAGGAAGCGCTTCGGCGGGTACAGCGCGGTGGAGTCGACACCACCGGACAGGATGCGGCCCGACGCCGGCGACGCGTTGTTGTACGCGCGGCCCAGGCGGGTGATCGAGTCCAGCAGCACGACGACGTCCTTGCCCTGCTCGACGAGGCGCTTGGCCCGCTCGATGGCCAGCTCGGCGGCCTGGGTGTGGTCTGACGGCGGCCGGTCGAAGGTCGAGGCGATGACCTCACCCTTCACCGAGCGCTGCATGTCGGTGACCTCTTCCGGACGCTCGTCGACGAGCACCACCATGAGGTGGCATTCCGGGTTGTTCTTGGTGATCGCGTTGGCGATGTCCTGCATGATCGTCGTCTTACCGGCCTTCGGCGGGGACACGATCAGCGCACGCTGGCCCTTACCGATCGGCATGATCAGGTCGATCACACGCGTGGTCAGCCGCTCCGGAGTGGTCTCCAGGCGCAGCCGCTGGTTCGGGTACAGCGGGGTCAGCTTGGTGAAGTCGGGCCGGTTGCGCGCGGCTTCGACCGGACCACCGTTGACGCTGTCCAGACGCACCAGCGGGTTGAACTTCTGGCGCGGGTTGTTGCCGCCACCGGTGTTCTCGCCCTCGCGCGGGACCCGCACGGCGCCGGTCACCGCGTCGCCGCGGCGCAGTCCGTTCTTGCGGACCATGTTCATCGAGACGTAGACGTCGTTCGGTCCGGCCAGGTAGCCCGAGGTGCGGACGAACGCGTAGTTGTCCAGCACGTCGAGGATGCCGGCGACCGGCTGCAGGACGTCGTCCTCGCGCAGTTCGGTCTCAGCGTTGCCGCCCTGGTTGTCGCCGCGCTCGCCACGCCGGCGACGGTCGCGGTCCCGGAACCGACGGCCACGACGGCCCTGGCGGCTGTCGTCGTCGTCATTGTTGTTGGCGTTGTCGCCCTGGTCGCGGTTGCCACCCTGGTTGCGGTTGCCGCCGCCCTGGTTGTCGCCACCGCGGTCGCGGTTGCCACCCTGGTCGCGGTTGCCGCCCTGGTTACCTTCGGCCTTGTTGCCGCCCTGGTTGCTGTTGTCGGCGTTCCGCTCGCGGTTGCGCTCCTCGCGCGGGGCCTCGGCATTGTCCGTGTTCTCGCCCTTGTCGGCCTTTTCGGCGGGCTTGTCACCGTCGGCGGCGTCACCGTCGGCGGGCGCACCGGCCCGGCGCGACGCGCCACGGCGCTCGCGGCGCGGGGCCTGCTCGGCGGCGGGGGCGGCAGCGTCGCTGTCGGTGTTCGCGGCCGGGGCCTGGGCTTCCTTGGCCTCGGTGGGGGCGCCGGTGCCGTTCACGGCCTCGGCGACCTTGGTCTCGTTCTTGGCTTCGGCCTTAGTGGCCTTGGCTTCGCTCTTGGCGCCGTTGGCCTCGCCACGGTGTTCCCGGATGGCGGCGATCAGTTCGCTCTTGCGCATGCCGGAGGTGCCCTTGACGCCGGCCTCGGCGGCGAGCGCACGCAGGTCGGGGAGCAGAAGACTGGTCAGCGATCCGGAGCGTCCGGCCGCCGGCGCTTCAGTTGCCGGGGCATCAGTGTTGCCGTCGGCGGTGAAGAGGTCCGTATCAGTCACGGATTTCCTTTCTGTGCCCTCGCGCAGCTGATCAGGCGAGGGTTTGGTTCGCAGGCGGACGGCTTCCCCGAACCGCATTCGTCAAATGCCGGGTCGGCTGAGGCACTGCAACAGCCAGGCACCAGGATTTGTCGCCGTGCGGCGAACCATCAGTCCACGAGTTGAACATCAAAGAGAAGAGTGGTCGTCCTACCGTAGGCGCAGGTACTAGAGCCTGCGATTGCTGGACGCTGCGAGAATATCTCTCATCCGACAATGAAGCAAGAATTGCCACTCGGCGTGTGCTCTCCGCTAAACGCCGGCACCGACGGTCCAGCGAACCCCTTGGCCCACCGCCATCTTCTCGACGGCGAAACCGTTGGCCGCACCGAATTCGAGGACTTCGGCCGGTAGTTCGGGCTCGGTGCTGAATGCGATAACCGCAGGTCCAGCACCAGAAAGCACTGCTGCCACCCCAGAACGCCGGAGCATCGCCAGATATTCCGCCGAGGCCGGCATCGCCGCCGCGCGCTGCGGCTGGTGCATCACGTCTTCGGTGGCCGCCATCAGCAAATCCGGACGCTGCGTGAGCGCCACCACCAGGAGCGCGGCCCGGCTGACGTTGAACGTGGCGTCCTTGTGCGCGATCTGCTCGGGAAGCACCGCGCGGGTCTCGGCGGTCGACGACCGCACCTGCGGAATCGCCGGGAACAGGTGGATGTCGGGATGCAGCGTCAGCGGCGCGGCCGCGTACACCGGGCCGGGCTCGGTCCAGGACACCACCGCACCGCCCAGCACGGCGGCCGAGGCGTTGTCCGGATGCCCCTCGAACTCCGACGACAGCTGGACCAGCTGATCGAGCGTCAGCGGCTGCGAACCAGATTGGGCGATAAGGCCATTGGCCACCGCCAAACCGCCCACTACTGCGGCGGCCGATGAGCCGAGGCCGCGTGAATGCGGAATGACGTTGCGGCACTTGATGTTCAGACCGGAAACCGAAACGCCGCCGGCGGCCAGGCCACGCCGGATCGCCCGCACGACCAGATGGGACTCGTCGTCCGGAACCTGCCCGGCCCCCTCCCCCGTCACCTCGATGACGAGGCCGGATTCGGTTGTCTCAGCCTGAATTTCGTCGTACAGGCTCAACGCCAGTCCCAGGCTGTCGAAGCCGGGGCCGAGATTGGCGCTCGAGGCGGGGACGACGGCGGTGGCGAGCAGGCCGGCGGGCAGGTTTTCGGTCACTGCGTCAGACCAGTCCGAGCTGTTCGACCACGGCGGTCGGATCGACCGGGATGGCCTTGACCTCGGGCATACCCTTGAGGGCGTTGTCGGGGTCCTTGAGGCCGTTGCCGGTGACGGTGCAGACCACGGTCGAGCCGGGCTTGACCCAGCCGTCCTCGATGGACTTGAGCAGACCGGCGATGCTGGCGGCCGAGGCCGGCTCGACGAACACGCCTTCGGCCTTGGCGACGAGGTGGTACGCGGCCAGGATCTCTTCGTCGGTGGCAGCGAGGAAGCGACCGTCCGACTGCTCCCGTGCCGCAACGGCGCCGTCCCACGAAGCCGGCGAACCGATCCGGATCGCGGTGGCGATGGTCTCGGGGTTCTTGACGGGCTCGCCGAGCACCAGCGGCGCCGCACCGGCGGCCTGCGTGCCGAGCATGCGGGGCAGCCGGTCGGACACGCCGTCGCGGTGGTACTCGCTGTAGCCGCGCCAGTAGGCGGTGATGTTGCCGGCGTTGCCGACGGGCAGCGAGTGCACGTCAGGGGCGGTGCCGAGGGCGTCGACGATCTCGAACGCGGCGGTCTTCTGCCCCTCGATGCGGACCGGGTTGACGGAGTTGACCAGGGCGATGGTCGGGTAGTCGGCGGTCAGCTTGCGGGCCAGCTCCAGACAGTCGTCGAAGTTGCCGTCCACCTGAATGATCTTGGCGCCGTGCATGACTGCCTGCGCCAGCTTGCCCATCGCGATCTTGCCCTGCGGGATCAGCACCGCGCAGGTGATACCGGCACGCGCCGCGTAGGCGGCCGCCGACGCCGAGGTGTTGCCGGTGGACGCGCACAGCACGGCCTTCTGGCCACGGGCGACGGCGTCGCTCACGGCCATGGTCATGCCACGGTCCTTGAACGAACCGGTCGGGTTCAGCCCCTCGACCTTCAAATGCACTGTGCAGCCGGTCTGCTCGCTCAGCCGCTTGGCGTGGATGAGCGGGGTGCCACCCTCGAGCAGGGTGACCGGCGTCCAGTTCTCGGTGCCGGGCAGACGATCCCGGTAGGCCTCGATCAGCCCGGGCCACGGCTTGTGCACGCTCATTACTTACTGGTTCCTTCCATGCGCAGCACACTGTTGATGCTCTGCACTGCTTCGTGATCGGCAAGGGCCGCAACGGTTTCCGACAGCGCTTCATCGGTGGCCCGGTGGGTGACGACGACGATGCGGGCGCCGCTGCGCTGACCCGACTCGTCCTCCATGCCCTCCTGGCGGACCTCGGCGATGCTGACCTCACGCTTGCCGAATTCGGCTGCGACAGAAGACAACACACCGGGCTTGTCCGCCACGTTCATGCTGACGTAGTAGCGGGTCTCGATGGCGCCGATCGAGGCGATCGGCAGCTTGGCGTATTTCGACTCCCGCGGACCACGGCCACCCTGCACGCGGTTGCGCGCGGCCATGACGACGTCACCCATGACGGCCGACGCCGTCGGCGCCCCACCGGCGCCGCGGCCGTAGAACATCAGCTCGCCGGCGGCCTCGGCCTCCACGAAGACCGCGTTGAACGCGCCGTTGACCGAGGCCAGCGGGTGATCCAGCGGCACCAGTGCCGGGTAGACACGGGCCGAAACCCGTTGCTTGCCTTTACCGGTGGTCAGCCGCTCGCAGATGGCGAGCAACTTGATGGTGCAGCCCAGCGCCTTGGCGGACTCGAAGTCGGCGGCACTGACCTTCGTCATGCCCTCGCGGTAGACGTCGTCGGCGGTGACCCGGGTGTGGAACGCGATGGACGCCAAGATGGCGGCCTTGGCGGCGGCGTCGTAGCCCTCGACGTCGGCGGTGGGGTCGGCCTCGGCGTAGCCCAGCACGCCGGCTTCGGCGAGCGCGTCGGCGTAGTCGGCGCCGGTCTCGCTCATCGCCGACAGGATGTAGTTGGTGGTCCCGTTGACGATGCCCGCGACCCGCAGCACGACGTCACCCGCCAGTGACTGGGTCAGCGGCCGGATCACCGGGATCGCACCGGCCACGGCCGCCTCGAAATACAGGTCCACGCGCGCCTTTTCGGCGGCCTGGGCGAGTTCGCCGGTGGACTGCGCCATCAGCGCCTTGTTGGCGGTGACCACCGACTTGCCCTGCTCCAGCGCGGCCATGATGGCCTTGCGGGCCGGCTCGACGGGGCCCATCAGCTCGATGACGATGTCGACGTCGTCACGCGAGACCAGGGCCTCGATGTCGTCGGTGAGCATGTCGACGGGCACGCCGCGGCCCTTGGCGACCTTGCGGACACCGACGCCGCGCAGTTCCAGGGGCGCACCGATGCGAGCGGCCAAGTCGTCAGCGCTGTTCTCGATGATCCGGACCACCTCGGTCCCGACGTTCCCGAGTCCGAGAACTGCTACGCCGATTGGCTTTTCACTCATTGACCACTCACCTCCAGGCTCAACAGGTCTTCGACGGTCTCCCGACGCAAGATCAGGCGTGCGTTGCCGTCCTTCACCGCGACGACGGCGGGACGGGTCAGCAGGTTGTACCGGCTCGACATCGAATAGCAGTAGGCGCCGGTGGCGGCGACCGCGATCAGGTCGCCAGGACCCACGTCACTGGCCACCCAGGTGTCCCGGACGATGATGTCGCCGGTCTCGCAGTGCTTTCCGACGATCCGGGCCAGCGTCGCGGGGGCGTCGCTGGCGCGCGACACCAGCCGGGCGTCGTACTGGGCGTCGTACAGCGACGGCCGGATGTTGTCGCTCATGCCGCCGTCGACGCTGACGTAACGCCGGTACTTGTCGGCCGAAACGGCAACGTCTTTCACGGTGCCGACCTCGTACAGCGTGATGGTGCCGGGGCCCGCGATGGCGCGGCCGGGTTCCACGACGAGCTTGGGCGTGGGCAGGCCGACGGCCTCGGACTCAGCCTTGACGATGGCCTTGAGCTTGTCGGCCAGTTCCTTCATCGGTGGCGGGTCGTCGCTGGGCAGGTACGAGATGCCCAGTCCCCCACCGAGATCCATGACGGACATCTGCGCCGTCTTCTCGACACCGAATTCGGCGACGACGTCGCGCAGCAGGCCGATGACGCGGTGGGCGGCGATCTCGAACCCGGCGACGTCGAAGATCTGCGAGCCGACGTGGCAGTGCAGACCGACCAGCCGCAGGTTGTCGGTGGCGAAGACCTTGCGCACCGCGTCCATCGCCGCGCCGCTCGCCAGCGAGAGACCGAACTTCTGGTCCTCGTGGGCGGTGGAGATGAACTCGTGGGTGTGCGCCTCGACGCCCGGGGTTACACGGACCAGGACGTCCTGCACCACACCGGCCGCGCCGGCGATGGCCTCCAGGCGTTCGATCTCGATCTCGGAGTCCAGCACGATGTGCCCGACGCCCGCCGCGACCGCGGCGCTCAGTTCAGAGACCGATTTGTTGTTGCCGTGCACCGTGATTCGCTCGGCCGGGAAGTCGGCGTGCAGGGCCACGGCCAATTCGCCGCCGGTGGCGACGTCGAGGCACAGGCCCTCCTGCGCGACCCAGCGCGCAATCTCGGCGCACAGGAAGGCTTTTCCGGCGTAGTGCACGTGCTCGCCGCCACCGAAGGCGTCGGCGATCTCGCGGCACCGCGAGCGGAAGTCGTCCTCGTCGATGACGAACAGCGGCGTGCCGAACTGCTCGGCCAGTGCACTGACCGTCACACCGGCGATGCTGACCTGACCGTCGGTACCCCGAACCAGGTTGCGCGGCCAGACATTCGGCGCCAGCAGGTTGACCTCGTCGGGGGTCTGCGGCTTCTCCGGCACCACGTTGCCGGTCGGTTGCCCGCTCACATCCGCTCCGGAGCGCTCACGCCGAGGATCTGCAGACCGTTGGCGATGACCTGGCGGGTGGCCGCGCACAGCGCCAGGCGCGCCCGGTGCAGGTCGCTGTGCTCTTCGTCGCCCATCGGGAGCACGCGGCAGGAGTCGTAGAACCGGTGGTAGTCACCGGCCAGGTCTTCCAGGTAGCGGCACACACGGTGCGGTTCCCGGAGGGCCGCAGCGGTTTTGAGGACCCGCGGGAACTCGCCGATGGTGCGCATCAGCGTGGCTTCGCGATCGTGGCTGAGCAGGTCGAGGTGACCGAGGTCGGACTGCAGGCCGAGGTCGGCCGCGTTGCGCGCCAGGGCCGACAGCCGCGCGTGCGCGTATTGCACGTAGTAGACCGGGTTTTCGTTGGACGCGCTGGCCCACAACCCCAGGTCGATGTCGATGGGGCTGTTCACCGACGACCGGATCAGTACGTAGCGCGCCGCGTCCACGCCGATGGCGTCGACCAGGTCCTCGAGGGTGATCACGGTGCCGGCGCGCTTGCTCATGCGCATCGGCTGGCCGTCCTTGAGCAGGTTGACCATCTGGCCGATCAGCACCTCGACGGTGGCCGGGTCCTCGCCGAGCGCGGCGGCGACGGCCTTGAGACGGCCGATGTAGCCGTGGTGGTCGGCGCCGAGCATGTAGATGCACAGGTCGAAACCGCGCTGGCGCTTGTCCAGGTAGTACGCGATGTCACCGGCGACGTATGCCGGGTTGCCGTCGCTCTTGATGACGACGCGGTCCTTGTCGTCACCGAAGTCGGTGGTGCGCAACCAGATTGCGCCGTCCTGCTCGTAGATCGAGCCGTTGTCACGCAGCTTGTCGATGGCCTGTTGCACCCGGCCCGAGGTGTGCATCGAGTCTTCGTGGGTGTAGACGTCGAAGTCGGTGCCGAAGTCGTGCAGCGACTGCTTGATCTGGCCGAACATCAGGTCCACGCCGAGCTCGCGGAAGACTTCCTGACACTCGTCGGCGGGCAGGCTCAGCGCGTCGGGCCGCTTGGCCACGACGTCGGCGGCGATGTCCTTGATGTAGTCGCCGCCGTAGCCGTCCTCCGGGGCCGGCTCGCCCTTGGCCGCCGCGACCAGCGAGCGGGCGAAGCGGTCGATCTGCCCGCCGTGGTCGTTGAAGTAGTACTCGCGGACGACGGTGGCGTCCTGCGTGGCCAGCAGGCGGCCCAACGCGTCACCGACGGCGGCCCAGCGGGTGCCGCCGATGTGGATGGGTCCGGTCGGGTTCGCCGAGACGAACTCCAGGTTGATGTGGCGGCCCTTGAGCTCCTCGGAGGTGCCGTAGCGGTCGCCGGCGCCCAACACGTTGAGAATGACGACACTCTGCGCGGACGCCTCGATGCGCAGGTTCACGAAGCCCGGACCGGCAACGGTGGCGTCGGCGATACCGTCGGCGTCGTTCAGCCGCTCTGCGAGCCATTCGGCCAGGTCACGTGGGTTGACGCCGACCTTCTTGCCCAGCTGCAGCGCCAGGTTGGTCGCGTAATCACCGTGCTCGGGGTTGCGCGGACGCTCGATGGCCACTGTTTCGGGCAGCGCGGCGATGTCCAGGTCGTGTTCGACCAGGACCACGGCGGCGGTGTTCTTGAGCAGTTCAGCCAGATCGGCGGGGGTCACGGGGGTCCATCCTATGGGCTGAGCTGCTCAGGCTTGTCATCGGTCACCTGCTGGTCGGTAGGCAGTCCGCACCGATTCGGGAGGCGGGCCACCGATGCGCTAGTCTGTGATCGCCCAACGGCGCCGCTGGCTCGCCAGCATCAAGCGCCCCCGTAGCTCAGGGGATAGAGCGTCTGCCTCCGGAGCAGAAGGCCGCAGGTTCGAATCCTGCCGGGGGCACCCAATCAAACTTTCACGTGCGGTTCCGCACGTCTTGCCGGCCCAAGCACCCCCGACCGCAATCAGAGTGCTCAGCGACGGCCGCTACCCGAGTTGTACCCCGGGGACGCCACGTCCGACTCGGAGAGCTCGAACGGCGGCGGCGCCATGACTTCAGGCGTGAACAGGTTGCCCCCGGTCGGCGTCCCCTCCGCAGGCGGTGCGCTCTCGGCGGGTGGGGTGCTGATGATCTCGCTGGTGCCGACGGGGGTGTCGGAAACATCCTCAGATGCGTCGCCCGCGGGACCGCGCGGCACCCAGACCAACAGGTCCTGCATACCGTCGTTGTAGACGACGCTGTTGGGCACGTCGCCGACGACGTCGAAGTAGAGCTTGCCGGTCGACGTCCCGCCGGGCGGTGCCGACGGCAGACCGCCACCGATCACGCGGTAGTTCGCCCCGCTCTCGGCCCGGGCGTTGAAGAACGCGGTGATCGGGTTGGCCCAGCCGCCCACCCCTTCGACGGTCACGGTCGCCGAGTAGAGCTGGCCGTTGTGCGGCACGGGGTCCGAACTCGGCTTCAGGCCCTTGACCGTGTAGCCGATCTCGTTCAGCGTCTCCTGCTGTCCGAACGGCTTGATGTTGTTGGCCGCCGAAGCAGAGCCTGCCGTCATGCCGGCCATACCGAACACGATCGCGGCGATCCCCACGGGCGCCACAAGTTTGATCTTCACCGTTACTCCCGTCCCACACCGAGGCAGTGTCCAACGCGGAGGTTACCCGCCGAACCGCTGGTCAAACGCAACTTCGCGCAGATCATTCGGACGTTCAGTGCCCGGCTGCCGGGACACCGGCATCCGCTGTGTGCCCGAGCGGGATAGGAACAAGCCGAATCTCGAGATCGGAAGGATGTCATGGGCAAGCAATTCGGGTGGGGACGCTTCTTGGCGGTGGCGCTACCGGTATCGATTCTGACGTTCATCCTCGACGTCGTCTTCCACAAGACCGCAGGACCGGCACTCTTCGGCAACAGCTACCCGGCGGCCGACTACCCGCAGCGCCCGCTCGCCGAAATCATGGACCTGTTCCCGTTTCTCGGGTTCACGTACGTCCTGCAGCTGACGATGCTGTGCTTCCTGTTCCTGCGGCTGTACCCGGGCCGTGGGCTGGGCAAGGCCGCCTGGTGGGGCATCTGGGGCGGCCTGTTCGTCGTCATCCCCAACATGCAGTTCTTCGTCGCCGTCGCCCACACCACGTGGACGATGCTCATCATCCAGATGATCGAAGCCATCGCACTGTGTGTCCTGGCGGCGTGCCTCTTCGAAATCGCCTACCGCCCAAAGGGCTACAGCCAGGATAACGCGGCGACCACGAGCGCCTCGGTGCCGGTGTCGAGCGTCGGCTGAATCACCGGGCCGAACGTCGGCGAGTGGTTCACCGGGATGTCCTGACTGATCCGGCCGGCTTCGGCGGCACGGCTGAATTCGGCGGCATCGATGCCGCCGAACATCCAATAGGTGTACGGCACGCCGAGCGCGCGCGGGATGTCGCTGAAATCCTCACTCGCGGAGGCCTGCGGGATGGCCAGCACGCGGTCGCCGAACTGTTCGACGAACGCGTCGTGCACCCGGGCGGTGGCGGCTTCGTCGTTGTCGGTGACCGGAAACTGGTCGTAGAACTCGAATTCCGGCTCCTTCGGTGAATCCGACGCCTGGCACTCGGCGATGACGATGCGCTTGATGGCCGCGATGACGGCGGTGCGCACCGCCTCGTCGTAGGTGCGCAGATTCAGTTCCAGCACGGCGTGGTCACCGATGATGTTGCTCTTGGTGCCCGAGTTGATGCTGCCGACGGTGAGTACGACGGTCTCGGTCGGCGCGACCTCGCGCGACACGATGGTCTGGAGCCGGATCACGATCATCGCGGCCAGCACAACGGGATCGATGGTGGCGTTGGGCATGGACCCGTGGCCGCCGCGGCCGTAGACCGTCACGCGGATGCTGTCGGCCGCGGCCATCACCGGCCCGCTGCGGGTGCCGACGTATCCGGCCGGAGCCGGAGCGACGTGCTGACCCAGCGCCACATCGACATTGCCGACGACGTCCGCCAGCCCGTCGGCGACCATGCCGGCGGCACCGCCGCCGACCTCTTCGGCCGGCTGGAACAACGCAATCGCGGTGCCCTGCCAGTGATCTCGCCCGTCGGCCAGCAGCGCGGCCGCACCGAGCAGGCAGGTGACGTGGGTGTCGTGGCCGCACGCGTGCATGACGGGCACGTCCTTGCCGGCGGCGTCGGCGCCGCGCACCGTGCTGGCGTAGGGCAGCCCGGTGGCCTCGGCGACGGGGAGCGCGTCCATGTCGGCGCGCATGAGGACCGCCGCACCGTCACCGTTGCGCAGAATGCCCACCACGCCGGTGCCGCCGATTCCGTCTGTCACTTCATAGCCGAGCTCGTTCAGCTTGTCCGACACCAGCTTTGCGGTGCGATGTTCCTGATGTGACAGCTCCGGGTGCTCGTGCAGGTCCCGGTACAGGTTCTCCTGCCACACCCGCACCTCGGGCAAGCCGGCCAGCACGTCCGTCGCACGACTCACAGCGCCGCCTCTCCGGTGAAGTCCTTGACCACGTCGGCCACCCGGCGCAGCTGGTCGATGTCCGAACTGGTGGGGATGAGATGCACCTCGTCGGTGCCGATGTCATCGAATTTCTGCAGCACGTCGAGCAATTCGTCCTCCGTGCCGGCCCAGCCCGTGGTGGGCGCCATCGCGTCGACGTACTCCTCGGGAATCCAGTTCATGTACCGGCGCAGGTGCCGGTGCACCTGGTTGCGCGCTTCGTCCTTCTCCCCGAGGGCGAACCAGAACGACGTGGCCAAGTGCGGCTTGGGTTTTCCCGCCTCGGCCCACGCCTCCCGGGCGACGTCGAACAGTTCGCTCTCACGCTCCACGTTGAGGTCCAGCGTGGTACCGGCCACGCCGTCCGCCCAATTGGCCGCGCTGCGTATGGTTTTCGGACCGATGGTGCCGACCAGCAATCGCGGGCCACCCGGTTGGACGGCCTCGGGTCCGACGGGCAGCACGGATTCGGTGAGCTTCTCCCCCGCCCAGACGCGCTTCATCAGCGCGACCCGCTCGGCCATGCCGCGCATGGTCTGGGTCTTCGGGTCGGCACCGACGGCGTTGTAGTCCTCGTGCCGTCCCCCGACGCCGAGGCCGACCGTCAGCCGTCCACCGCTGAGCATGTCGCCCGTGGCAAGCGCTTTCGCCAGCATCACCGGATCATGCAGTTGCGGGACGATCACCGTGGTGACGAGCCGCACGCGGTCGGTCCAGGCCGCCAGGGCGCCGAGCAGCGTCAGGGAATCGGGATTGTCGAACGCGATGCGCTCACCCCAGCACAGGGACGAGAAGGGCCCGCCGTCGATCACTCTTGCCCACGCCGTCAGCGTTGCCGCATCGAGGTTGGGCTCCATCACTGGCATCGTCATCCCGATCTGCACACAGCCGATTCTGGCATGCGCGTCCAGCGCGAGGGTTGGGGTCGACCGGCCGGACCCCGGCCATGAGCGGACCGGCAAGGCCCGGTACAGGGCGAACCAGTGGGGGTTTACCCCCAGAGATGTCGCGGGAAAACGCCGTGTCTCCGGGCTCCGCCGGTGCCTAAGTTGGAGGCATGGTCGCAACAGCTACAGACCCCGCGTCGGCCGAGCCGACACATCCGACAACGACGCCGCCGGTGCCACGCGCATCAGACCTCGGTGTCGTCCCGACGTCGTCGATGATCGTCGGCGCGTTCGCCGGCATGATCTGGTTCTGGATACCGCTGTCCCTGCTCATCCTCGCCGTCACCTCGATCCCCTCGGTGATCGGGACGGTGTTCGGCGGGGTGGTGTTCGTCTACGCCGTCCGCGCCACCGACCGGGTCGAGCGGCTGCGCAGCGAGGCGGTGTTCGGCTTCGGCATCGCCGTCCCCTACCGAAAGCTGACGCCCTACAGCGGCTTTCAAGGTTGGGCCCACCAACTCTGGCTGGACGTGAGCAGCGGCCGGTTCTGGAAGGTGTTGGCGCACAGCTACCTGCGCATGGTCTTCGACATCTTCGCGGTCGGGCTGGCCTTCTCCCTGCTGGCTTTCGCGCTGCTCGGTCCTGCCGCGGCGACCGCGATCCACAACAGCGATCCCGCTGCCGGACTGAGCTTCATCTCCCCGCCGCTGTCCTGGCTGCTGGCCATCATCGCGCTGGCCGCCGCCGCAGGCATCCTGGTGTTCGGTCCCCGGGTGGACGCCGCCGTCGACCGGTGGCTCCTGCCGGCATCGCCGACGGCGGCGCTGCAGCATGAGGTCAGCGCCCTGCACCAGGCCCGTCGCGGCGCGGTGTCGTCGGCGTCCACCGAACGGCACCGCATCGAACGCGACCTGCACGACAGTGTGCAGCCCCGGCTGGTGTCGTTGGCCATGACGATCGGGCTGGCCCAGACCAAGCTCGACTCGGACCTGCCCGAGGCCCGCAAGCTGATCGCCGAGGCACACGACGACGCCAAGGCCGCGCTCCTCGAACTGCGAAATGTGGTGCGCGGCATCGCGCCGACGATCCTGGCCGACCGCGGCCTGGACGCCGCACTGTCGGCGGTGGTGCAGCGCACCGAAACCGCCGGCGTGCCGGTGACGCTGGAACTGCAACTGCCGAAACGTTTTTCCGACGAGGTGGAGTCGTGCGCGTACTTCGTCGT
The DNA here is from genome assembly GCF_039668335.1 of Mycobacterium sp. SM3041. NCBI lineage: Bacteria > Bacillati > Actinomycetota > Actinomycetes > Mycobacteriales > Mycobacteriaceae > Mycobacterium > Mycobacterium sp. SM3041. The sequence continues at coordinate 32,880 of NZ_JAYXBQ010000079.1, forward strand.
CGCCGAGTCGTTGACCAACATCGCCAAGCACGCCCAGGCCACCCACGCCGTGGTCACGGTGCGCTACCACGAGCCCACCGACCAGCTCCACATCTCGGTGTTCGACGACGGTATCGGCGGGGCCCAGACGACCGGCGACGACACGACGGGCCTGCGCGGACTCGGTGAGCGGGTGCGCGCGGCGCGGGGCACCTTCGCCGTCTCGAGCCCCGAAACCGGAACGACGACCGTGACGGCGGTACTGCCATGCGCATTGTGATCGCCGAGGATTCGGCCCTGCTGCGCGCGGGTATCGAGCGCATCCTGATCGACGCCGGCCACGACGTGCTCGCTGGGGTGCCCGATGCCACCGAGCTGCTGCGGGCCGTCAACGAGCACAACCCCGACCTCGTCATCGTCGATGTCCGGATGCCGCCGACCTTCACCGACGAAGGCATCCGCGCCGCCGCGCTGCTGCGCAGCCAGAATCCCGAGTCACCGGTGCTGGTGCTGTCGCACTATGTCGAGGAACGGTACGCGGCTGACCTGATCGCCTCGGATACCAGGGGTTTCGGCTACCTGCTCAAGGACCGCGTCGCCGACGTCCCGGCATTCCTGGACGCCGTCACCACGGTGGGGACGGGTGGCACCGTCCTGGACCCGGAGGTGGTGTCCCAAATCCTGGTGCGCACCCACCGCCGCTCCACCCTGGCCGTGCTCACCCCGCGCGAGCAGGAAGTCATGCAGCTGATGGCAGAAGGCAAGACCAACTCGGCCATCGCAGGGCTGCTGCACATCTCGATCGGCTCCGCCGAGAAACACATCGCATCGATCTTCACCAAGCTGGACCTGACGCCCGACGACAGCGAGAACCGGCGGGTCCTCGCCGTCTTGCGCTATCTCGAATCCTGAAGAGAGAAAAGGACTTTCCCATGACTTCGAATCTGGATACCGCACCGCCGGCCGACACCGCCACGCCGCCCGCGCTGACCCCGGGCGGCCGGTCGGCGATGCGCTCGCTGCTGGTGGTGACCGCCCTCGTCGTGACGCTGTCGGCGGCCGCCGGGATCGGCGGATTGGCCTGGGGCATCAGCTCGGTGCGCGTCGCGGCCGAAACCGAGACCCTGCCGGCCGATTTCAGCTCCCTGACGATCGACACCGGCGATCTGCCGACTGCCATCAGGATCGCCAGCGACCGCAATGCCCATGAGCCACGGGTCCGGATGCGGCTGCTCAATACCGCAAAAGACGATCACCAGGCCCTGAAGGTCACCCGCAACGGTGGCGCTGTGAGCCTCACGGTGACCGGCACACCGTCGCCGCTGTTCGACTTCGGGCCGCCCGGGGAGATCATGGTGACGCTGCCTCCCGATGTCGCACACCGGCTTTCGGTCACCACCAAGCAGCAGGTCGGCGTGATGCTGAGTCTGACCGATCTGGATCAGCTGACCGTCCACAACACCGACGGCGCGGTGATCCTCGGTGGCAACGCCCGCCGGATCGAGATCCACACCCAGAGCGGCGATGTGCAGACGCGTGAGCCGATCGTCGTCACCGACGCGTTCATCGCCGACTCGACCGATGGCCACATCGCGGTGGACTTCAAAGAGGTCGCTCCGCGCACCGTGGAGGTCACCAACCGGGACTCCGACATCGACATCACCGTGCCGACCGGTGGGCCGTACCTGGTGCGGGCACAGGCGGGCGACCACGCGCAGGTGCGCGTGCCGCAGACCGAGGATCCGGCCCGCGCCGTCGCTCAGATCACCGCACGGACCGATGATGGCAGCATCACCGTCACTACGCGCCGGTGAACGGCCCCACCCGCAAGGTCGGGTAAGCCGTACTGGCGCAAGCGGTATCAGCATGGCCGATGATGATGGGCTCGGTGTCACCCGGCAGGTTGACCTGCAATCCGCTGACCGGCACGGCATTACAGTCGGCCGGGAAGTTGCCCGCGTTGACGATGCCGAGGTTCGCCGCGGTGGACTGGCCGGGTTCGATCACCACGACACCGATGACGGTCTCCGCATCCTGACTGGCGGCCACGCCGACCACATGGTTGTCGGAGCCGGCAATGAACGACACCGCCGGATAACCCGACATGCTGCACGGGGCGTCCCCGGAGTTCTTCAGGATCACCGGATAGAACGTCGTCCCGGCGGCACCGTCGGGCGGGCCGAGGCTCGGTGTCAGTTGCGCAGTGGCACAGCGCGGTACCTGGACGGGGTCGGCATGAGCGACCGTGATCGGCCAGGCGCAGGCCACCGCCAACGGGATCGCGACAACGGTTCGCATGCCTGCTCCTTTCCCGATGCTCACGCGAGCCCGGCCATGATGTCGGCGACCGAACCCGACCGGATTTTCCGGAATCCGGTGCCCGCCCAGACGTTTGTCCCGTCCGGGTCGCCGGCTGCCACCGCCGCCTTGCGCAGCGGGCTGGTGAGGTAATGCACCTCGGGATAGCCCAGCGGCGCCTGCTCGTCGTGTTCGTCGATGAACCGGTTGCGCAGCCCGCGGGCGTACCGTCCCGAGAAGGCTTTGGTGACAACGGTTTCGGTGAACCGTGGATCGACGAGTGCGGCGCGGTGCACCGGGCTGGAGCCAGACTCCTCGGCGAGCAGAAATGCCGTGCCGAGTTGTGCGGCCACGGCACCGGCGGCGATCACGGCGGCGACGTCGTCGCCGGTCATCAGGCCGCCCGCGGCGACGACGGGCAGTTCGGTGGTGGCGAGTACGTCGGCCAGCAGTTCGGTGAGTGGCTGCGTGGCGGGCGCGGCCAGCGGATCGTAGGTGCCGCGGTGGCCGCCGGCGCCGGGGCCCTGCACGGCGAGGGCGTCCACCCCAGTGGTTGCGGCCTGCGCGGCTTCGTCCGCGGTGGTGACCGTTGCGACGGTGGTGATACCGGCCTGCCGCAACCGCGCGCACTCGTCGGCGGTTGGCCCGCCGAAGGTGAAGGACACGACGTCGGGCCGCAGGTCGGCGACGACGTCGAGCTTGGCCGCCCAGTCGTCATCGTTGAATGTCGCATCGCCGAGCGCCGCCCCGTAGCGGGTGGCTTCGGCAGCGAGTTCGGTCGCGTACCGCTCGATCTCGCGGGGCTGTGCGGTACTGGGCTGCGAGGCAAAGAGATTCACGCCCAGCGGGCCGGTGGTCAGCGCGCGTGCGGCGGTGATGCGGTCGGCCAGCGTCTGCGCCGTCAGGTAGCCGGCTGCCACGAATCCCAGGCCACCGGCCGCCGACCCCGCAGCGGCCAGCTCGGGCGTCGATGGCCCACCGGCCATCGGCGCGACAATCACCGGAACTGCCAGCTCACGCAGGTCGAACGCCATACTTAGATCATGACAGGCAGGGGCCGCACACCGCGGCAGTGACGCGACGCTCGTGAACGGGTAGAACGGAGGAATATGGCCATCACCTTCAACCACACCATCGTCCACTCGACCGACCGCTCGGCCGCGGCCACCTTCTTCACCGAGCTCTTCGGTTTGCCTCCCGCCCAAGAAGGCGGGCCGTTCCTCGCCGTCGAACTGAACCACGGCGTCAGCTTGGATTTCGCCCAGGTCCCAGAGGGGACAAATGTCGTCCCGCAGCATTACGCGTTCCTGGTGTCCGAGGATGAGTTCACCGCGATCTACGGCCGGATTCGTGAACGCGGACTGCAATATTGGGCCGATCCGCGCGGCCAGCATCCCGGCGAGATCAATCGCAACGACGGTGGCCGGGGCGTCTACTTCCAGGATCCCAGCGGGCATTACCTGGAGATCATCACCCGGCCGTACGGCTCAGGCGGCTGAGCACCCGGTCCGCCAGTGTCACGGCGCCCGGGCCGCGTAACCGGGGCAACACCTTCGGCCGGTTGCCGAGCACCGAGATCAGCTCGGCGGCCGTGCCCTCCACCGCCGGCCCGGTGGTGCCGTGACGCCAGCCGGTGTCGACGGCGCTGAGCTGAAGACCCCGGCTGTTGCGGTATGCGGGGACGAACGGGTTGGGGAAGGCGACTTGGGTGTCCAGGACCGTGTTGAGCAGGTGGGCCGGGATGTCCGGTTCCCGGCCGACGGCGAACAGGATGTCCAGCTCGTGGGTGATGTGGTCGCCCAGCAGTAGCCGGGCCGGAAAGTATCGGCCGACGCCGGCGGGACGGGCGCTGACGGCTCGGAAATCGTCCAGCAGGCGTTCGGCGCTGCGGCCCCGTGCGCGTTCGGTGGCAGTGGCGGTGTTGGCGCGGTCGAAGTCGCGGTGCCGGATCATCTCCCCCACGAACGCGCCGACGGGATGACTGCATCCGACCACCAGATGTCCCAGCACGTCGCGGTTGCTCCACTCCACACACAGGCTCGGTGCGGCCCATTCTTGCGGCGTCAGGCCGGCAACGACGTCGGCGAATCGTTCGTCGTTGGCGCGCAACGCATCACGCGCGGACATCAGAGGTGCTCCGTCAGGAAGGCGAGCTGATCGTCGAGTACTCGCCGCACCAGCGGCGGGTGGTAGATCGCGAAATGGTCGGATGCGTAGTGCCGCGCGATCCCGCGCGGCGCTCGCTCGGCCACCGCTTGGGCGTACCGCGGATCCATCAGCGTCTCGTCATCGCAGACGCACACCAGGAGGGGCGCCTGGACCGTCGCGGCATGGCGCAGCGCCGATCTCGTGATCAGCAGCGCGGCGTCGACCGCGGTGATCCGATTGTCGAACGCGGTGCCGGCCGGCACCGTCGACCGCCACCCGTTCTCGGCTCCGGGCACCGTCACGAGCGCGTCGGTCCCGGGCTGTCCCACGATGGGCACGTAGCGACGTCCGCGCCGGAGAAGCGCACGCACCGCGTCGTGGACGATCGCCGGTGTCAGCCGCAGCGCACCCCGGATGCCGACGCTGCGGGCCGATGCCGGCCCGTGAGTGATGGGACATTGCACCACCGCGGCGGCGATGTCGGTGCGGCTGCCGGCCACCCGCACCACGTTCATGCCGCCGAGGCTCGTGCCCCACAAGCCGATGCGGTCGGCGTCGACTTGCGGGTGCCGCTGTAGGTAATCGATTGCGGCGTCGACGTCCCGGCATTGTTCAGGAATCGAAATATGTTGCCGCGGTTCGCCTTCGGAGGCCCCGTTGAACCGGTAGTCGAAGGACAAGGTGGCAATGCCCGCGGCGGCGAAATGCTGTTCGTACTGCGACAGCATCATGTCGCGGGTGGCGCCGAGACCGTGCACCAGGACGACGGCGGGATGCGGACCAGGGGTCGACGGCAACGTGAGCCACGCGGCGCAACGGTCTCCACCGCTGACGAAGTGCAACTGCTCGACCGGGATCGCTGATGTCATCTGAACTCCTCACATAAGTACGCTGTACGTATCGTCTACACTTCAACACGTACGACGTACTCGTCAAGGGGGTGCTCATGCGCGCACGGTTCACCACGGACGAAATCGCTTCCGCTGCACTGCGAATCGTCGACGAATCCGGTTTGGCGGCGCTCAGCATGCGGTCCCTGGCCGCGGCACTCGGCACGGGGCCGATGACGATGTACAACTACGTCGCCGACAAAGAGGGCCTGGAAGAACTCGTCGTCGCCGCGGTGTCCGCCGGGATCGAGGTGCCCGAACCCACCGACGACTGGGCCGCTGATGTCCATGCAACGGCGTCCGCGGTGTGGCGCGGCGTGCGGGCCCACCCGGCCGCCATCCCCCTCGTCCTGACCCGGCGAATGGCGTCGGCCACGGGGTTCGCTGCCGCCGACGCGCTCGTCGGCGCGCTCGAGCGGGCCGGCCTGTCCGACGCTGCCAGGCTGTCCGCGTTTCACGCGGTGCTGGGATTGGTGACCGGCTCGGCGCAGGCCCAGCTGGCCGGGCCGTTCTCGGGCGACGCCGCCGAGACCGCGGCCCGGATCGGATCGGCCGCCGGAGTCCGGTACCCGCACATCGCCGCACTGTCCGAGGTGGCCGCGACCGTGTCGGTCGAGGACGATTTCGACGGCGGGCTGCGGATGCTGATCGCGGGCATCGCGGCGGCGGGCAGTTAGCGGCCGCTCATCCGCCGCGAGCGCGACGAAATTGCACGCGAATTACGGTGTGTCGGCGTAAAAACACGGCCGCTCGCGGCAATGAAGGGCTAGCTGTGAACCGGGGGGCTAGCTGTGGCCGCGGCGGGCTTCCTGGGTGCGGTAGTCGCCTGCCAGCGTGCTGACGTGGTCCGGGAGCTTGCCCGTGGCCACGTCGGCGAGGCTGGTCTGTTCGAGTACCGAGCGCATGCTGGCGCGCAGGGCGCGCCACACGTCAGTGAGGGCGGCCGTCGGCCCGGAGTACGGCAGATCGCCGAGTCCGATGTCGCGGACGCTCGCCAGCGGGCCGTCGATGCAGCGCAGGACGTCGGCGATGCTGATGTCCGCGGCCGGCCGGGCCAGCTCGTAGCCACCGTCGCGGCCGCGGTGGCTGCGCACCAGACGGTCGGTGCGCAGGTTGGTCAGGATGTCGACCAGGAACTGCGCGGGAATGCCCTGCGCCTTGGCCAGATCCTCGGTCTTGACCAGCGCACCGGCGTCGGCGGCGGCCAGTTCGACCATGGCGCGGACGGCGTACTCCGCCTTGGCTGACATCCGCATCAGCCAATCATGCCATTCCGGGTCGGATTAGTCCGGAATAGCTGCGACGTTGGGCGCGACCACCGCCACCAGATCGGCCAGGCCGGCGAGGCTCGCCGCCTGCAGCGCCGCGGCCGGCACCGCCTGACCGTCGGGGCCGGCCAGGGTGCGCGTCGCCGTCGCGGCGGCCACGACCGTCGGCGCGTACCCGAGGCTGAACGCGCCACGGGCGGTGGAATTCACGCACATGTGCGTCATGAAGCCGGCTAGCACCAGGTTCGACGCGCCCAGCGCCTTGAGCCGCTCATCGAGATCGGTCTGCACGAACGAGTTGGGAAACTGCTTGACGATCACCGGCTCGTCGCCCCGCGGCGCCACCCGGTCGACGATCGCACCGGACTCGCCCACGATGTCGTACAGCGAGCCCGGCCCATCGTCGTGCTGGATGTGGATGACGGGAATGCCGGCCGTGCGGGCACGGTCGAGCAGTGCGGCGGTCTCATCGAGAGCGTCCTGCACACCCTCGAGCTCCATCACCCCTTGCGTGTAGGTGTTCTGGCAGTCGATCAGAACCAGGGCCGAGTCCGCGAGGCGGACCGGTTCGACAGGCAGGCTGGACAATTCACGCAGGGTGGGGCGAGTCATGTTGTGAGCCTAGTGGCGTGCGGCGGCGGTTAGGCTGAATTGGTGGGGCTACCGGACTGGTCGAGGCCGAAGATCCTGCTGGCGCTGCTGGCTGTCACCGTGCCGATCTTGGTTCTCATCGCCATCAACAAAGCGGACAGTTCGAGTGCACCGCCGCAGCAAGAGGCCAGCGCCGACTGCCGGCAGGTCGACCAAGCAGTGCGGCATTGGTCAGAGGCTTTGCCCGCCATTCAGTTCGGACTGACCCGCTCCGCCGATGCCGCCGCCATTGCCCGTGACTCTGCCACCGCGGCGGCCGCAGTGCGCAGTGACGCGGCCTCGATCACCGATATGACCTTGCGTGACAAGGTAACCGCACTGGCAGACAAACTCGACATGGTCAGTCGGGGCAGGCCGAGTGCCCCACCGGACTGGCGTCCCGACCAGACCTTCATGGATGGATACCACCCGATGACGACGCTCGTGCACCAGCTCAAAGTCGCGTGCCCGAACGTCGGCAACGATCCGGCGCCGGCCGGGCCGCCCACCCTGCCGACGAATTAGCTTCGGCGGGAATCGCTTTCGACGTCCCCCGCCCGAGGCTAGTTGTTGCCGTTGAGACCCGGATGCAGACCGGGTGCGACGCTCGGCGCGCCCGGCGCCGTGACAGCCGGACTGAACAGGTTGCCTCCGGTGGGGCTGATGCTCTTCTCCGTCGGCGTCGCCGATGGCGCCGGCGACGAGGTCGTCGTCGTTGTGGTGGTGGTCGACGGCGACTGCCCGCCGTTGTTGCTACAGCCCGCGGTGAGCACGCCCATGGCAAGGAGTGCGGCGCCGCCGGCCGCGGCCATCAGACGACGAGTGGACAGATGAGTACGCATACGAACACAAACTAGCCCTGACCGGCTGTTATCGCCACCGATCGATCAGCGGGCAGATTCTTGCCCCAGGATCGCCGCGCCCAGCCACCGCCGGATGAACGCCCGCAACTCGTCGGGAGTGCGCCCGTCCCCTGCCGGCGCGAGGAAGTAGGACAGCATGATGCGCAGCGTGAATTCGACCAGCTCGCGCAGCGCCGCGTCGTCGTATCCGTAACTCGCCCAGTCGACGTCGAACCGCGCGATCATCTGCATGCCGAAGTCCTGCGCCTCGGCAGACGCCATGTCACTGCTGTGCGCGCTGACGTACGGCGCCGACATCAGGATGCCCAGGTGCGGTGTCCGGGCCACGGCGTCGAGTGTGTAGAGCACGCCTTCGGTCATCGCGTCGGCGGGATCGTGAATCCCCCGCACGTGCTCGCTGAGCAGATCCAAAAAGCCTGCGACCGAGGCGATGGCGGCGGCGCGCATCAACTCGTCGGCCGTCGGGAAGTACCGGTACACCGTCTGCCGGATGACACCGAGCGATTCGGCGACGTCGGCGATCGTGATCGCGGTGCCCGTGGTGGCGAGCAGCTCGACTGCCGCGGCGACGATGCGGCGGGTCGCCTCGTCGTCATCGGCGGGCGGCTCCCCTCCCCAACCGCGACGTTTGCGTGCCATCCGCCGGACGGTACACGGCCGGCACCGCCCCGGGCATTGACGGATGTTCGCCAACACTGTAACCATACACAGGCGACATAATTTGTATGATTACTGATCGAGGTGCCCAGTGACCGATCTCCAGGTCCGCAAGATGCGGTTCGCTTTCGCGGACCACCCCGTGCCGTTCCTCTGGAACGAGACCAACCCCGCGTTCTCCGCAATGGCAAATGCCGTGTCCTTCTTGGCAATTGCGTTCGAGAAGATGATCGTCAGCACCATGGCCGAGGCCAAGCCGCTGCTGACCGACCCGGTGATCGCCGAGGAGGCCGACGCCTTCGTCCGGCAGGAGGGGCAGCATTCGATGGCCCACCGCGCCCATGCCCGCGGCCTCATCAAGGCCCACCCGGAGCTCAAGGAGACCCTCGACGAGGTGATCGCCGCGTTCGACGGCCTCGTCGCCAACAAACCGCTCAAATATCGGCTGGCCTACACCGCCGACCTCGAGGCGACGTTCACGCCGGTCTTCAAATTGATGCTCGACCACGACGACACGTTGTTCGCGCCAGGCGACGACCGCGTCGCGTCACTGTTCTTGTGGCACTTCGTCGAAGAGGTCGAGCACCGGAGCTCGGCGCTCATCATCTACAACGGCCTGGTCGACGATCCGTGGTACCGCATGCGGGTGGCGCCGTCGATCTTCAAGCACGTGATGGATTGCGTGCGGATGGCGTGCAACGGGTTCAACAAGCATCTGCCGCTGGAAGTCCGCAAGGTCGACGCGCTGTCGGCGTTCGCGCTCGAGCGCCGCAAGAACACGATCCTGAAGAAGCTGGGCCGCATCCCGGACTTCGGGCCGTTCACGAGCGCGTTCCACGACCTGCCGGTCCGCGAGCAATTGGTGGCGCTGTCAGGCATCGTCCGCAGCCAGATTCCGGGCCACAACCCGGAGCACGAGAAGCTGCCCGCACTCGCGGCCGAATGGTTCGATCGCTACGACGCCGGCTACGACGTCACCCACTGGTACACCGCCGGAAAGCAGAGCGCCCATGTCTGACCTGTGTTCCCCGACGTTCGCCGATCTCGCCGGGCGCCTTGGCTTTTCCTGCGACACGGCCGGCGGCCTGCTCGAGGTCCGCAATCCCCTGCAGCTGGAGAACTGGACCCTGCCGGTCCTGGAGTTGACGGTGATCACCGGCGCGGTGCTGACCCTGGTCTACGCGATCATCCGGCTGCGCCGCCACGGTGACGCCACCAACATCGCCCTGTGGTTCGGCGCCGTCGCCTACCTGCTGATCATCGAGCCGCCGCTGTACTTCCCCGCAGCCTTCGGCATCGCCGACCGCGTCGACACCATGTTCGCGCACAACGTGTTCACGTTGGACTTCCTGTGGGGCCGGCTGCCGCTGTACATCGTCGCGATCTACCCGATGATGGCGACCGTCGCCTTCGAAATCGTGCGCAGCCTAGGGGTTTTCCGGCGGTACGGCACCCTGGTCGGCGCCGTCTGCGTCGGGTTCGTCCACCACGCGTTCTACGAGATCTTCGACCATCTGGGCCCGCAGCTGCGGTGGTGGGAATGGTCGGTGCACAACCCGATGAACCAGCCGATGTTCGACTCCGTACCGCTGCCCAGCGTCGTCGTCTTCGCCGCGCTGTGGCCGATGTCGCTGGCGCTCTGTGTGCAGTTCTTCGTGGGCCGGCACGCTGATCGGGGCCGCCGCTTCACCGGTTTCGAAATCGTCTGGCGCACTGTGGTTGCCGGGGTGTTGGCTTCACTGGGTACCGCGATCCTGCCGCTGCCCGCGACCGTGATCGGCGGCGTCACCGGCAGCAGCACCGCGGGCGGTATTGCCTACGCGGCGGAACTCGTGGCGGTGTGCGCCGTGGCGGTCTGGGCGCTGGTGACGCAATGGCGCCGGCTGCGCGGCACCGTCGCCAGCCCGACCGAACCGCGCTACGTGAGCCCGCCATGGCTGATCGGCTACGCCGTCGCCTACCTGGTCGTCATGGCGGCGCTCTGGCTCAGTGCCCTGCCCGCCTACTTCGGCGCGGTCAACGGCGTTACCGCGCACGGGGATCCGATCGGCAGCCTGTGGTACACGGCGGCGTGCTTTGCGATCGCGATCGCCTGCCTCGTCGCGGTTCGCACCGTTGCACCAGCGAAAGCCAATGCGCCGCTGCCGGTTACCGCGTCGGCGTAGCTCGATAGGCCCCAAGAGAAATCCGTAGCTTCAATCACGAGGCACTCTCGACTGTCATTGTTGAAGCCAGGGACGTTTTCGGGCCGTCAACAGTCCCTGGCTTCAATAACCATCGGCACATCACCACTTCGGCTGCACTGAGGGATTTTTCCCGCTACGGAGTCTGCATGGCTGGACGCAGTCGTCCGAGATGCGCGAAATGGCTGTGGGAACATGCGTCCCCACAGCCATTTTCGTCGATGTCGCGAGAGCTACTGCGTCGCGGTGATCGCCAGCACCCGCTCGGCCAGTTCCGGCCGGCACACCACCAGGTCGGGCAGCTTCGGGTCCTCGCGGTTGTAGACCAGCGGCGAACCGTCGATCCGCGAGGTGTGCAGGCCGGCAGCGCGGGCCACCGCGACCGGCGCGGCGGAGTCCCACTCGAACTGACCACCGGCGTGGACGTAGACGTCGGCCCGGCCCTGGATCACGGCCGCGACTTTGGCTCCGGCCGAGCCCATTTCGACCAGGACTCCGTCAAGGGCGTCACGCACCGCGAGCGCGATGGCCGGCGGGCGGGTGCGGGACACCACGATGCGCGGCGGACCGTCGACCGCGAAGGGCGCGGCCACCTCGGGCGTGTGCAGCGTGGTGTTCTGCGCGGGCAGCGCCACGGCGCCGGCGACCAGCTCGCCGGATTCCCACAGCGCCACGTGCACGGCCCAGTCGTCACGGTCCAGCTCGGAGAACTCGCGGGTGCCATCGAGCGGGTCGATGATCCACACCCGGTCGGAGGTCAGGCGGGCGCTGTTGGCCCGTTCCTCCTCCGTCGCCTCCTCCGAGAGCACCGCGTCATTGGGACGCAAGCGTGCGAGCTCCGTCATCAGGAACTCGTGAGAGCGCTTGTCCCCCGCCGCTTTCCGCTCGGAAGCGTCGGCCGTGGCGAACTCGGCCCGCACGTCCAGCAGCAGGTCACCCGCGCGGGTGGCCAGCCGCTCGGCAACCTCGTGATCGGTCATCGCGGCGCCACCAGCATGTCGACGACGCGCTGCGCCTGAGCATCCAGATCACCCGGCACCAGCGCCAGGTCCGGGTTCTTCGGCCGCTGGTACGGGCTGTCGATACCGGTGAAGTGCGTGATCTCACCGGCACGCGCCTTGGCGTAGAGCCCCTTGGGATCGCGGGCCTCGCAGTCGGCCAGCGGGGTGTCCATGAACACCTCGAAGAACTCGAATCCCTGGTCCGTGTGGACCTTTCGCGCCAACTCACGGTGCTCTTCCAGCGGGCTGATCGCCGGCACCAGCACGATCTGGCCGGAGTCGGCCAGCAGCGTGGCGATGTGGGCCAGGCGGCGCAGGTTCTCCGAGCGGTCGGCCATGGAGAAGCCCAGGTCCGAGTTCAGCCCGTGGCGCAGGTTGTCGCCGTCGAGAACGTATGCGGGACGTCCCAATTCGAGCAGCTTGCGCTCCACCAGCATGGCGACCGACGACTTACCCGAGCCGGACAAGCCGGTGAACCACACCGTGCTGCCCTTCGACAACCGGTCCTCGGCCGTGACGAGGTTGGCGTGCCGCACCGCGTTCGGGCTGGCCGACCGGTTGGCCGCCGGCGTGGTGTCACGCACCATGCCCGCGGCGACGGTGCCGTTGGTGTCCGGGTCGATCAGGATGAACGAGCCCGTCACGGCGTTGCGCGAGTACTCGTCGAGCAGCAGCGGCTGCTGCGTGCGCAGCGTGACGCGGCCGAGTTCGTTGAGCTTCAACGCCGTTGCGCTCTTGTCGCGGTGCAGGGTGTTGACGTCCAGCCGGTAGTCCAGGTCCGAAACCCGGGCCCGCGTGGTGCGGGTGGTGTGCTTGATGATGTAGTCCCGGCCCGGCTCGAGGCTCGCGTCGTCGGACATCCAGCACACGGTGGCGTCGAATTCCTGCGTGGTGTGCGGCTGGTTGTGCACACGAGCGATCATGTCGCCGCGCGAGATGTCGATGTCGTCGGCCAGACTCACCGATACCGCCATGGGCGCGAAGGCCTCCTCGAGCGGCCCGGTGGGGCCGTCGATCGCGGTGATGGTGCTGGTCTTTCCCGTTGGGAGAACGACGATCTCGTCGCCGGGGCGCATGACGCCACTGGCGATGGTGCCCGCGTAGCTGCGGTGGTCGGCGTGCTCGTGGGTCTGCGGGCGGATGACGTACTGCACCGGGAAGCGGACGTCCATGAGGTTGCGGTCACCGGCGATGTACACCTCTTCGAGGTGGCTCAGCAGCGACGGACCCTCGTACCACGGCGTCTTGTCCGACTTGGTCACCACGTTGTCGCCGGCCAGCGCCGACAGCGGGATGGTGGTGACGTCCTGGATGTCCAGGCGGGCCACGAACTCGTGGAAGTCGTCGCGGATCTTCTCGAAACGCTCACGGTCCCAATCGATCAGGTCCATCTTGTTGACCGCCAGCACGATGTGCTGGATGCCGAGCAGCGAGGCCAGGAAGGCGTGCCGGCGCGACTGCTCCAGCAGCCCGTGGCGGGCGTCGACCAGCACGATGGCCAGCTGCGCCGTCGAGGTGCCGGTGACCATGTTGCGGGTGTACTGGATGTGACCCGGGGTGTCGGCGATGATGAATTTCCGCTTGGCCGTGGCGAAGTAGCGGTAGGCGACATCGATGGTGATGCCCTGTTCCCGCTCGGCGCGCAGGCCGTCGGTGACCAGTGCGAGGTCGGTGTAGCCGTGGCCGCGTTCCTTGGAGGTGCGCTCGACGGCGGCCAGCTGGTCCTCCATGACGGCCTTACTGTCATAGAGCAGCCGGCCGATCAGCGTGGACTTGCCGTCATCGACGGAGCCAGCAGTGGCGATACGAAGCAACGTTGCCATATCAGAAGTAGCCTTCCCGCTTACGGTCTTCCATGCCGGCCTCAGAAATCCGGTCGTCTGCGCGGGTCGCGCCGCGCTCGGTCAGTCGGGACACCGCGGTCTCGGCGATGACTTCCTCGACGGTCGAAGCCTCCGACTCGACGCAACCGGTGCAGGTGACGTCACCGACGGTGCGGAACCGGACGGTCTTGGTGATGACCGGCTCGTCGTCGTTCGGCTTCAGGTATTCGTGCACGGCCAGCAGCATGCCGTCGCGCTCGAAGACCTGGCGCTCGTGCGCGTAGTAGATGCTCGGCAGCGCGATCTCCTCGGCGCCGATGTAGGCCCAGATGTCGTACTCGGTCCAGTTCGACAGCGGGAAGACGCGGATGTGCTCGCCCTTGCGGTGCCGGCCGTTGTACAGGTTCCACAGCTCGGGGCGCTGGTTCTTGGGGTCCCACTGGCCGAACTCGTCGCGGAAGCTGAAGACACGCTCCTTGGCGCGGGCCTTCTCCTCGTCGCGCCGGGCGCCACCGAAGGCGGCGTCGAACTTGTTCTCGCGGATGCCGCGCAGCAGCGACACAGTCTGCAGCGGGTTACGCGAGGGACCGTTGTCGACGACGCGTCCGGCGTCGATGTCGTCCTGCACGCTGGCCACGACCAGGCGCAGGTTGTACTTCTCGACCAGGGCGTCGCGGGTGGCGATGACCTCTTCGAAGTTGTGGCCCGTGTCGACGTGCATGACGGGGAACGGCAGGCGGCCCGGCGCGAACGCCTTGATGGCCAGGTGCAGCATCACGATCGAGTCCTTGCCACCGGAGAACAGCAGCACCGGCCGCTCGAACTCCGCGGCGACCTCGCGGATGATGTGGATGGCCTCGGCCTCCAGCGATCGCAGATGGCTCAATTCGTATTTGGCGGCCCGCTGGTCCACCTTGGACGCCTCGGCGGCGTCGGGAGTGACGGTCATCATTTCCCCGTAAAGTTGGTAGAACTGGTCAAGTTAAGAACCATGGTCGGAATTTACGTGCCCGGTGGCGCAGTGTCAACGGTTGTAACCACCGAGATCAGGTGGAACAACGCCGCCGGCGGCTGCCGGCTTCCCGATCGCCGTCTCTGCCCGAAGGAGCACCCCACCCCACGCTTCACGCCGGGTCGCCATCACTACCTGCCAGGTAATTGAACCGACTACCCGCCGCGCGCAGACTTCCATGACATGAGCCCGAGTACCGGCGCCGAGGTCATGGCGCAGTTCATCCCGCAGTCACCGCTCGTCGCCAAGCTGGGCATCGTCGCCGAAGCACTCGACGCCCCGGAGGTCCGGTTGCGGATGCCGTGGGACCCGACCAACACCACGCTGGCCGACATGGTGCACGGCGGCGCCATCGCCGCACTGGCCGATGTCACGGTCATGGCGGCGGCGTGGTCGACCGAACGCGAACCCGAATCGCTTCGCGGGGTGACGATCTCGATGTCGGTCCAGTACCTGGCGCCCGCCCGGTCGACCGACCTGATCGGTGTCGGGCGCGTGCTGCACCGCGGAAAGTCCTTGGTGCACTGCGAGGTCGAGATCGAGACACCGGGCGGCGACCCGGTGGCCAAGGCCGTCGGCACGTACAAGATCGGCTGAGCGAGGCCGCCCGATCGAGGCCAACGAAACGCAATGCCTCGGATCGCAGTCACCTGCTGACTGCAATCCGAGGCATAGACGCGTGCTCCGATCAGTGGGGCGCCTCGAGGTCGTAGACCGTCGCGCCACCGACGTCGAGCTTGGCGAAGTGCCCCGTCACCCATGCGGTGATCTCGGCGGCACTACCCCGCTCACGCCGGGGGCCGCCGGGCCCCTTGTGATCGCCGGCGATGAAGTAGTGGATCTGGCCGTCCTCCACGTACCGCTGGAACTGCGCCAGGGTCGGCGCGTTGTCCCCGCCGGAGAATCCGCCGATCGCCATCAACGACTTGCCGGTGCTCAACTCCAGATCGCCGGCCTGGAAGGACCCGACCGTCGCTGCGGCCCAACGGTTGTCGGCACCGCGGATCAGGTTCTCGAGTTCGGCGTTGGGGCCGTCGCGGTGCGGACCACCCGGGCCACCACCCGGCCACGAATCACCGCCGGGCCGCGGCGGACCTGACATCGAGCCGGGGCCACTGCTGTGGGCCGCGGCCACGTTGTAGATCGTGAACGACGCCGACCCGGCCAGGGCCGCGGCGACCGCGATACCGGCGACGACGGCCGTGACCCGTCCGGAGCGCGCCCCGACCGCCACGACGGCCACCGCCGCCAGGACCGCCACCACCGCGATGGTCCACCGCAGGGCGGGCATCCAGTCCGGGGTGCGGGACAGCAGCGCGAACGCCCACCCGGCCGAAACGACCAAGATTAGTGCGAGCAACAGCCGTGCCGACAACGTCTCCCGGCGCTGCCACAGCTGCGCGACCACCATGCCGGCCAACGCGGCGACCGCAGGGGCGAGCGCGACGTTGTAATACGGGTGCACCGTGCCGTCCATGAAGCTGAACACCACGCCGGTCACGAGAAGCCAACCGCCCCAGAGCAATACCCCGGCGCGGCCCAGGTCGGTGCGGGGCGCGCGGCGAGTGGCCCACAGCAACAGCACCAGACCGATCAATGCCACCGGCAGCAGCCACGAGATCTCGACACCCATCGACGGGCCGAACAGTCGGGTGATGCCGGCGTGCCCACCGAAGAACAGGTTGTCCCGCATGCCGCCGCCGGGACCGCCGCTGGGACGGTCACCACCGGTGATCCGCTCGATGCCGTTGTAGCCCAACGCCAACTGCAGCAGGCTGTTGTCGGTGGACCCGGCGATATACGGACGGGCGTCGGCGGGCCACAGGCTCACCAGCGCGATGTACCAGCCAGCCGAAACCACGAGGGCCACACCGGACATCAGCAGCGCGCTGATGCGGCGCCCGATACTGAACGGCGCGGCGACCAGGAACGCCAATGCCAGTCCCGGTACCGGCAGGAACGCCTGCAGCATCTTGGTCAGGAAGGCGAAGCCGACGACGACGCCGGTCGCCGTCATCCAGCGCGCGGAGACGGCGAAGTCCTTCGACTGGATGGCCCGCACCGTGCAGTAGGCCGCGGTGATCAGCAGCAGCACGAGCAGCGCGTCCGGGTTGTTGAACCGGAACATCAGGGCCGCAACGGGAGTCACTGCCAGCACCAGGCCGGCCAACAGTCCGGCGGCCGCACCGCTGGTGCGACGGACCGTCGCGTACAGCATCCCGACCGACGCCACGCCCATGAGTGCCTGCGGCAGCAGCATGCTGAACGCGCTGAATCCGAACAGCCGGCCCGACAGACCCATCAGCCACAGGGCAGCCGGCGGCTTGTCGACCGTGATCGCGTTGCCGGCGTCAAATGAGCCGAACAGCAACGCTTCCCAGTTCTGGGTGCCCGCCTGGGCCGCGGCGGCGTAGTACGAGTTGGCCCAACCCGAGGAGCCGAGCGCCCACAGGTACAGCACGGCGGTCGCGGCCAGCAGCGTCAGCAGCGCGGACCGTTCCCATACGGGCCGGGCCCAGATTGCTGGGCGCCGACGGGGTTTGGGTAGCTGAGCGACGGTGGGTGCAGTGGCGATCACGCGCGGGTCTCCTCTGAAGCGATTGGTAGGCAGGTCAATTCGCACGCCGCGGGTGGAACACCCAACCGCGCAGCAGCACGAACCGCACCGCAGTGGCGACGAGGTTGGCGGCCACCAGCACGCTCAGCTCGAGGAGATGGTGGGCGTGCGGTGCGAACGCGTGCAGCCCGGCCAGCGCGCCGCTGGTGATGGCCAGCGCGATACCGAAGACGATCAACCCCTCGAACTGGTGACGGGTCGCGCTCGCCGCTCCCCCACCCCGGACACCGAATGTGAAGCGCCGATTGGCGGCGGTGTTGACGATCGCGGTGACCAGCAGGGCGATCAGGTTGGCCGTCTGCGCGCCGAGCGCGGCGTGCATCATCATGAACAGCAGCAGATAGGCCAGCGTCGAGGCGACACCGATGGTCCCGAACCGGACGACCTGGCGCAGCAGCGAACGGGGTGCGGCCGCCCTGGTCGACGAACCCAACTGCGCGGCAATGGTGTGCACCGGGATGCTGCCGTTGGCGAACCCGCGCAACAACCGGCCGACGCCGCGGAGGTCTGCGGCCGCGGTGGCGATGATGTCCACCCGGCTGTCGGGGTCGTCGACCCAGTCGACCGGGACCTCGTGGATGCGCAGGCCCGTGCGCTCGGCCAGCACCAGCAGTTCGGTGTCGAAGAACCAGCCGGTGTCCTCGACGAGCGGCAGCAGCGCCTGGGCCACGTCGGCCCGGATGGCCTTGAAGCCGCACTGGGCGTCGGAGAACTTCGCCGACAGTGCCCCGCGCAGGATCAGGTTGTAGCAGCGGGAGATGAACTCCCGCTTCGGCCCCCGCACGACCCGGGAGGACCGGGCCAGCCGAGTGCCGATCGCCAGGTCTGAGTGGCCCGAGATCAGCGGCGCCACCAGCGGGCCGAGGGCGGCCAGGTCGGTGGAGAGATCGACGTCCATGTAGACCAGCACCGGCGACTGCGAGTGCGACCACACCTCGTGCAGCGCCCGTCCCCGGCCCTTGAGCTCGAGCCGCACGACGCGGACGTTGTCGAGCTCTGCGGCCAACTCGGCGGCGACCCGAGGGGTGTCGTCGATGCTGGCGTTGTCGGCGATGGTGATCTGCACCGGGTACGGGACGTGCTCTTCCAGGTGGCGGTGCAGCCGGCGGATCGAGCCGGGCAGTGCGACCTGCTCGTTGTACACGGGGACCACGATGTCCAGCACCGGGACGCCGGCAGCACGTGCGGCGAGGGCGGCATTGGGGCGCGTGGTGAAGCGTTGCTCGGCTGCCAACTCGGAGCGCTCGACCAGGTTCGTCATGACATTGATTTTTGGGCCGCAGCTTTAGCCGGCCATGGGCTGAAGCTATGCGGAAGCTATGTGTTTGGGGCTGCCGTTGATTCCGCGGCCAGGGCGTAAAAGCGCGAGAACAGAGCGCCCGCAGCGCAGAGTCAACACAACACCCACATCGACTCCGCGGCCAGGGTGCAAAAGCGCGAGTAGAGCGCGCCCACGCCGCAGGATCAGCTAGGCGGGGTCAGTGCGGCTGCGTCAGGTCGTAGATCACGGTTTTGTCGACGGTGGTGGCGGTGAAGTGCTGGCTGACCCACGTGGCGATCTGCTGAGATTCCTGCTTGGCGTCGTCCTGACCGTGGGGTCCCCAGCCCATCTTGACGCCGCCTTCGACGAAGTAGTGGATCTGACCGGCAGCGACGTACCGCTGGAACTGCGCCAGCGTGGGCGCGGGATCGGTGCCGTTGAAGCCGCCGATCGCCATCACCGGGACGCGGGCGGCCAGCTGGTAGCCGGCCGCGTTGGTGGAGCCGACGACGGCGGCCGCCCACCGGTAGTGCCCGGCGTCGGTGCTGAGCAGCGTCGTCACGGCAGCTCCCGGCACGGGCGATTCGAAGAGCCCGCCGCCAGGTCGGAAGCCTTGCGGCGGAGCGCCCATCGCCCGGCCGGGCCCACCGGCGTGACCCCGCCCCTTGCCGTGTCCGGGCGGTGACCCCCAGCCGGCACTGCGACCGCCGGGCCCGCTCACCGACGGCATCGCCCCGGTATGCGAAACACTCGCGGTGGCAATCGAATACGCGGTCGGTGCGGCCAGACAGACCACGACCGCCACGGCCACCGCCAGGCGCGCGGAGCCGAATCGCGGCGGCGCGAGCAGCAGCAGGGCGGCAACGGCGCCGACGATCAGCACCGACATCCGTAACCACGTCACATCGGCGCGGCTCAGCAGCATCGCGGCCACCGCGGCCGTCGTCGCCACGGTGCCCGCCATGGTCAGCCGGGCCGGCCAGCCGGCGCGGTTGCGCCACAACAGCACCGACCCGATACCCACGCACGCGCCGATGGCCGGCGCCAGCGCCACCGTGTAGTACTGATGCACGATCCCGTTGGCGAAGCTGAACACCACGGCGGTGCACACCAGCCACCCGCCCCAGAGGATGAGCGCGGCCCGCGTCGCGTCGGTGCGCGGCAGCCGGCGCGTGAGCACCAGTCCCGCGATCAGACAGATCAGTGCCGCGGGCAGCAGCCACCCCGCGTAGGTGCCCATGCTCGCGCCCAGCAGCCGATCCCACCCGGCGTCGAAGTTCGGGTTGCCCAGGCCGCCGGGCTCGTTCCCGTTCAGCCGGCCCACACCGTTGTAGCCCAGGGCCAGTTCGATGATCGAATCATGTTGCGATCCGCCGATATACGGGCGCGACGAGGACGGCCACAGTTCGACCAGCGCGAGGTACCAGCCGCCGGAGACGACCATGGCCGCCGTGCCGCCGAGCAACCGCCACAGCCGGGTCCGCACCGGCGACGGCCCAGCGACCAGGTACGCGGCGGCGAAGGCCGGCAGCACCAGGAACGCCTGCAGCATCTTGGCCAGGAACGCGAATCCCGCGGCGACCCCGGCGACGACCAACCACCAACGGCCCGCGTCTTTTTCGCAGGCGCGCTGCACGCAGTAGGCACCGACCACGAGGAGCAGGACCAGCAGTGCGTCGGGATTGTTGAACCGGAACATCAAGGCGGCCACGGGCGTCAGCGCGAACACCGCGCCGGCCAGCAGCGCGGCGGCCGGCCCGGCGGCGCGGCGCACCGCGGCATACAGCACCGCCACCGCCGCCACACCCATCAGGGCTTGCGGCACCAGAATGCTCCAGGAACTGAGCCCGAACAGCCGGACCGAAAGGTCCATCACCCACAGCGCACCGGGCGTCTTGTCGACGGTGATGGCATTACCGGAGTCGCTGGCGCCGAACAGCATTGCGGTCCAGTCGCTGGCACCGGCCTGCGCCGCCGCTGAATAGAAGCTGTTGGCCCAACCGCTCACGGACAGGTTCCACAGGTACAGCACAGCGGTGCCCGCGAGCAGGAGCCCGAGCTGGAGTTGCTCGCCGAATGGGCGGCGTGGTGCGGAATTCACCAGTCTGATTGTGGGCGCGTCTGTTAGGCGGACGTCGAGGCGACGCTGTGCGGTGGCTGTGAGGCTTGATCGGCCGGGCCCGCGGGCAGGCGCACGGTGAACACCGTCGCTCCGGGGCGGCTGTCGACGCTGATGGTGCCGCCGTGCGCCTTGACCACGGCCGCGACGATGGCCAGCCCCAGCCCGGTGCTGCCGGCCTGACGGGACCGCGACGAGTCACCCCGGGCGAAACGCTCGAACACCTCGGGCTGCAACGTCTTTGGAATGCCCGGGCCGTCATCGGCGATGCTGATCACGGTGGCGTCCGGGCCCGCGGACAGCGCGATCGTCACCGACGTACCGGCGGGCGTGTGCGTGCGGGCGTTGGCCAACAGGTTCACCAGGACCTGGTGCAGCCGCGCCGGATCGCCCTCGATGGTGACCGGTTCTTCGGGCAGGTCCAGCGACCAGTTGTGGTCGGGGCCGGCGACGTGTGCGTCGCTGACGGCGTCGACGACCAGTTGGGACAGGTCGACGTTCTCCATCTCCAGCGGCCGGCCGGCATCGAGCCGCGCCAGCAGCAGCATGTCCTCGACGAGCCGGGTCATGCGGGCCGTCTCGGATTCGACGCGGTTCATCGCGTGGGCGACGTCGGCGGGCAACTGCTCGCTCTTGCGTTGCGCCAGTTCGGTATAGCCGCGGATCGCCGCCAGCGGCGTGCGGAGTTCATGACTGGCGTCGGCCACGAACTGACGCACCCGCGTCTCACTGGCATGGCGGGCCGCGAGCGCGCCGGCGATCCGGTCCAACATGCGGTTCAGCGCCGAACCCAGCTGGCCGACCTCGGTGTGCGCGGCGACGGGATCGACGTGCACGATCTCCGTCGGCAACTGGACCTCTCCCCGATCCAGTTCCCGGTCGGCCACGTCGCGCGCGGCAGCGGAAACCCTTGACAGCGGGGCGAGTTGGCGGCGGATGATCCACACCCCGACCACCGTCGCCCCGATCAGCGCCAGAGCGCCCACCGCGCAGAACATGCCGAGCACCCACAGCAGGGTGTTGTCGACGTGCCGGGTCGGCAGGCCTGTGACGATGGTCTGCGGACCGCCGTGCCGGGGATGCAAACCGATGACGCGGTAGCGCCCCAGCCCGTCGATGTCCATGGTGCGAATCTTGCGATCGGGTGGCACCTGCGCCAATTGCGCTGTGGCCGTGGTTGATACCGAATTACGACTGCCCTCGGAGGTGATGACACCGGCGTCGACCTGGCCGCGGAACACCACCGCTCCGATGGTGCCGACGGCCTGTCCGGGCGCGTTGAGGAAGCCGGGGCCGGGGCCGGCCTCGGGGTCGAAGCGCATCCGGAAATGCGGATCCATGGACGGCCGGGGCACCCCGCCGGTCAGCGGCGGCGCCATGGGCGGCGGTGGCAGCTCGAAGATGGCGGCCGAGCGCCGGCCCGCCTCCAGCACCTGGTCGTCCAACTGGTGCAGCAGAAAGCGCTGCAGCGCAAACTCGGTGGCCGCGCCGACGCCGACGATGACCAGCGCCAGCAGCAGCACCTGGGTGACCAGCAGCCGGACCCGCAAGGACCAGGTCCGCGGCTGCCAGATCCGCGTGCCGGCCTCAGCGGGCGGGTCGGAGGACATATCCGGCGCCACGCAGGGTGTGGATCATGGGCTCGCGGCCGCTGTCGATCTTCTTACGCAGGTACGACACGTACAGCTCCACGATGTTGGAGCGGCCACCGAAGTCGTAGCTCCACACCCGGTCGAGAATCTGGGCCTTGCTCAGCACCCGCTTGGAGTTGCGCATCATGTACCGCAGCAGCTCGAACTCGGTAGCGGTCAACGTGATCGGTTCGCCGGCGCGCGTCACCTCGTGACTGTCCTCGTCGAGCACCAGGTCGCCGACGACGATCTGCGCGCCACCGGCCTCGTTGGCCACACCGGTGCGCCGCAGCAGCGCGCGCAGCCGCAGCACCACTTCCTCGATGCTGAACGGTTTGGTGACATAGTCGTCGCCGCCCGCGGTGAGGCCGGCGATGCGATCCTCCACCGAGTCCTTGGCGGTCAGCAGCAGCAACGGCAGCCCAGGGATCTGCTCGCGCAGCTTGCGCAAGACGTCGAGCCCGCTCATGTCGGGCAGCATCACGTCCAGCACCACCACGTCGGGTGGGTTGTCCTTGGCCAGCGCGATCGCGCTCGCGCCGTCGCCGGCCGTGGCGATGTCCCAGCCCTCGTAACGCAGTGCCATCGAGACGAGCTCGGCGAGGACGGGTTCGTCGTCGACCACGAGTACGTTGATCGGCTTGCCGTCGGCGCGGTGCATGACGACACGCGGGGCTTCACTGTCACGGGCGGTGCTGCTGGGACCTGTCACAGCTCCATTATTCGCACCGGTGTGAGCCTCGACTGTGGCGAATCTATGCGCGAGCTGTGAAAGCCGGCTAACCCTGCGGGTTGGTGTCCGGCGACTGGCCGGCCCACAGCGGCGCTTTGCCGGTGATGGACGGTGCCGCGAAGGTGACCGGGGCGGTCGTGCTCGTCGACGTGATCAACGTGCTGCTGGCCGTCGTCGTCTCGGACGGGGCCGCCAGCACGCCCGCACATACCGCTACGGCACCCATCGCAGCGCTCCCGCCGATGATGCCGATCGCCCATTTCAAGGTGATGCCGGAAGTTCCTGGTCGACTCATGATTTGCCTCCCGCGTACTCGGGACCGCTTCGCCGCGCCGTCGGGGCGCGGCTGGTCATATATTTCGAGTCAAGCGCGCCACTCTGACAGCGCGCTGGACTGGTTCTGCCAGTTCGCCAACGCCGCAATTGCCCACCTGAGAGGCCGCTGGACCGGCTCTGACAGTTCCCAACACCGCACGAGCCGGTCATCGATGCCGGGTTCACGAATTGGGCTCGACAAACACCCACGATGCACGGGGATTTCGGAAAAACTGTTACCGGACAACCGGTTGCGGGAGAGTTGGGCCGGGGTTGTGAATGCGCCCCCGCCGCGAACTCATCAGCCCGGGTCCTGGCCCGGGTACAGCGGAGCGGGGCCGGTAATGGCCGGCGCGGCGCTGATGATCGGCCCGACTGTCGTGGCGCTGACGACTGAACTGACCGAGGTGCCGTTGGCCGATGTCGATTGCACGGACTGCGCCTGCGCTCCGACAAGTATCACGGTCGTCACACCGACGACCATGCTCCCGGCGATAACGCCGATGGCCCACTTGTTGCTTACTTCAGAATTCTTGGTTCGACTCATCGCGGGTCTCCCACCTAGACGCGATCTGCCGCGATTTCACCACACCGTTGGGGCACGCAGCCGGTCATCTGTTTTCAAGTCGCCCCGACCGTCAGGTATTCCCACCGAATCAGAATTGGCACGTCACCAGCTCGCGCCGAAGCGGCCGCGGCCAGTAGGCGCCAATCCCGCACTAGTGCGCCGGGATCTCCTAACCTGTCCAGATGCGGATTCCAGCGAGCGGCCCATGACGCGGTTCCTGATCCGCCGATTGTTCAACTACGCGATCCTGTTGACGCTGGCGACGTTCCTGACCTTCGCGCTGACGTCGGTCACCTTCCATCCGCTGGACAACCTGTTGCAGCGCAACCCGCGGCCACCGCAATCCGTCATCGACGCCAAGGCCCACGACCTGGGTCTCGACCGGCCGCTGCTGCCGCGCTACGCCAACTGGGTGTCCGGTGCGGTACGCGGGGACTTCGGGAAAACCGTTACCGGGCAACCGGTTTCCGAAGAACTGGGACGACGGGTGTGGACCAGCCTGCGGCTGGTGGCCATCGGGTCGATCCTGGGCTCCATCATCGGCGTCATCATCGGGGCGTGGGGCGCCATCCGGCAGTACCGTCTCTCCGACCGGACCATCACCGTGCTCGCGCTGCTGATTCTCAGCGCCCCGACGTTCGTCATCGCGAACCTGCTGATTCTCGGCGCGCTCGGCGTCAACGAGGTGCTGGGCTTCCAGCTGTTCCAGTACACCGGTGAGACGTCGCCATATGCCGCGGGCGGCTGGCACGGGTTCGTCGACCGGGTACAGCATCTGGTGCTGCCGACGACGACCCTGGCACTCGGCGCCATCGCCGGTTACAGCCGCTATCAACGCAACGCGATGCTCGATGTGCTCGGCCAGGACTTCATCCGGACCGCCCGGGCCAAGGGCCTGACCCGGCGCCAGGCGCTCTTCAAGCACGGCCTGCGCACCGCACTGATCCCGATGGCCACGCTGTTCGCCTACGGCGTCGCCGGTCTGGTCACCGGCGCGGTGTTCGTCGAGAAGATCTTCGGCTGGCACGGCATGGGTGAGTGGATGGTGCAGGGCATCAACGGCCAGGACGCCAACATCGTCGCCGCGTTCACCTTGTTCTCCGGGACGACGATCCTGATCGGCGGCCTGCTCTCGGACGTGGTCTACGCCGCCCTCGATCCCCGGGTGCGGGTCTCATGAGCGTCCAGTTCGGGCTGCCCCGCGCCCGGTTCGCCTCGCGCCGTACGTTGGTGGCGCGGCGCTTCGTCCGCAACCGGCCCGCGGTGGTGTCGCTGGTGCTGCTGGTGGTGCTCTTCGTCGGCTGCTACGCCCTGCCGCCGCTGCTGCCCTACTCGCACACCGACATGGATTTCGACGCGCTCCTGCAGCCACCCGACGGCCGGCACCTGTTCGGCACCAATGCGCTCGGGCAGGACGTCTTCGCGCAGACGTTGCGGGGCATGCAGAAGTCGATGCTGATCGGTGTGTGCGTGGCCGTCATCTCGACGGCCATCGCCGCGACGGTCGGCTCGGTGGCGGGCTACTTCGGGGGCTGGCGCGACCGCGTGTTGATGTGGATCGTGGACCTGTTGCTGGTGATCCCGGGTTTCATCCTCATCGCGATCGTGACGCCGCGCATCCGGCATCAGAGCACGGTGCTGTGGCTGGTGATCCTGCTGGCGGCGTTCTCGTGGATGATCAGCTCACGCATGGTGCGCGGCCTGACGATGAGCCTGCGCGAACGCGAGTTCGTCACGGCGGCAAGGTATATGGGTGTCAGCCATGCCCGCATCATCGCCCGGCACATCGTGCCGAACGTGGCGTCCATCCTGATCATCGACACCACACTCAACGTCGGCATGGCGATCCTGGCCGAAACCGGTTTGAGTTACCTCGGTTTCGGTGTGCAGCCACCCGACGTGTCGCTGGGCACGCTGATCGCCGACGGTACGCCGTCGGTCACCACGTTCCCCTGGGTGTTCCTGTTCCCGGCCGGTGTCCTGGTGCTGATCGTGCTGTGCGCCAACCTGATCGGTGACGGCCTGCGCGACGCGCTCGATCCCTCGGCCCGGCCACGTCGGCGGCGGGTGGTGAAGCGATGAGCGCGCCGTTGCTCGAGGTCCGCGACCTCACCGTGACCTTCCAGACGTCCGATGAGGACGTCTCGGCGGTGCGCGGCATGAACTTTTACATCGCCCCCGGCGAGGTGCTGGCACTGGTCGGGGAATCCGGCGCCGGTAAATCGGCGACCGCCATGGCGGTGGTGGGCCTGCTGCCCGAGCACGCCCACGTGACGGGTTCGGTGAAGCTGCAGGGCAAGCAGCTCGTCGGGCTCGACGACGACGCGATGTCCCAGGTGCGCGGCCGGGTGATCGGCACGGTGTTCCAGGACCCGATGTCGGCGCTCACCCCGGTGTACACCGTCGGCGACCAGATCGCCGAAGCCCTTCGCGTGCATGACCGTTCGATGGACCGGCGGGCGGCGCGGACCCGGGCGGTGGAACTGCTGGAGCTGGTCGGCATCAAGCAGCCGGCGGCCCGGGCGCGCGCGTTCCCGCATGAGCTGTCGGGCGGTGAGCGCCAGCGCGTCGTCATCGCCACCGCGATCGCCAACGACCCGGACCTCATCATCTGCGACGAACCCACCACGGCGCTCGACGTCACGGTGCAGGCACAGATCCTGGACGTGCTGCGTACCGCCCGCGACGTCACCGGCGCCGGGGTGCTGATGATCACGCATGATCTGGGTGTGGTCGCCGAATTCGCCGACCGCGCAATGGTGATGTACGCCGGCCGGGCGGTGGAGACCGCGCCGGTGGCGAATCTGTACCGCGACCGCGTGATGCCGTACACCGTCGGCCTGCTGGGCTCGGTGCCGCGGCTCGACGCGCCGCAAGGCTCACGACTGGTGCCGATCCCCGGCGCACCGCCGTCGATGGCGGCACTGCCGCCGGGATGCCCGTTCGCACCGCGCTGCCCGCTGGCCGACGACGACTGCCGGGCGGTCGAGCCCGCGCTGCTGGACGTCGCACCCGGGCACGCCGCCGCCTGCATCCACACCGACCAGGTGACGGGCCGCAGCGCAGCCGAGATCTACGGCGTGGCAACCGAACCCGAGGTCGTGGCCGAGGATGACGCCGACCGACCCGTGGTGCTCGCGGTCAGCGATCTGGTCAAGACTTTCAAGCTCAGCGGCGGGATGCTGCGGCGCAACGTCGGCGAGCTGCGTGCCGTCGACGGTGTCAGTCTGCAGCTGCGGCAGGGCCGGACGCTGGGCATCGTCGGCGAATCCGGTTCCGGCAAGACCACGACGCTGCATCAGATTCTGAACCTGACCGCGCCGCAATCGGGTTCGATCACGGTGCTCGGCCACGACGTGGCCGGACTGACCCGCGACACTCGCCGCGAGTTGCGTGGCGACCTGCAGGTGGTGTTCCAGGACCCGGTGGCGGCACTGGATCCGCGGCTGCCGGTGTTCGACGTCCTGTCCGAGCCGCTGCGGGTCGGCGGCTTCGACAAGAACCGCATCGATGACCGCGTCACCGAACTGCTCGGCATCGTCGGCCTCCGGCACGAGGACGCTGCCCGCTACCCCGCCGAGTTCTCCGGTGGGCAGAAGCAGCGCATCGGCATCGCCCGCGCCCTGGCGCGTCAGCCCAGGATTCTGGCGCTCGACGAACCGGTGTCGGCACTCGATGTCTCGATCCAGGCGGGCATCATCAACCTGCTGCTGGACCTGCAACAACGCTTCGACCTGTCGTACCTGTTCGTCTCGCACGACCTTTCGGTGGTCCGCCATCTCGCCCACACCGTGGCCGTGATGTACAAGGGCGCCGTCGTCGAACAAGGTGACGCCGCAGAGGTTTTCGGCGCCCCGCAGGACCCGTACACCCAGCGGTTGCTCGATGCCGTGCCGCAGCCGGGAGGTGAATGATGCGTGCCGATCGCCGCAGTCGACTGTGGGTGGCCCTGATGGCTACGGTCGCGCTGGTCCTCACTGTCAGCGGCTGCTCGACTCAGTACCGCGGATCCAGTGCCGGCGCACCGAAACTCGGTGCGGCCAACGACCTCAACCCGCGCGACCCGGCGACCCTGAAGGTCGGCGGCAATCTGCGGCTGGCGCTGACGGCGTTTCCGGACAACTTCAACACCCTGAACATCGACGGCAACACCGTGGACACCGCCTCGCTGCTGCGGCCCACGCTGCCGCGGGCCTTCATCGTCGGCCCCGACGGGTCGACCACCGTCAACCACGACTACTTCACCGACATCCAGCTGACCGGCACCAATCCGCAGGTCGTCACCTACACGATCAACCCCAAGGCCGTGTGGACCGACGGCGCCCCCATCACCTGGGAGGACATCGCCGCGCAGGTCACCGCCACGACAGGTAAGGATCCCAGGTTCCAGATCGCCAGCCCCAACGGCAGCGAGCGGGTGGCCTCGGTGACCCGCGGCGTCGACGACCGGCAGGCCGTCATGACGTTCTCCCGGCCCTACGCCGACTGGCGCGGCATGTTCGCGGGCAACGGCATGCTGCTGCCCAAGGTCTCGACGACCGATCCCGAGGTGTTCAACAAGGGGCAGTTGAACAAGCCCGGGCCGTCGGCGGGTCCGTTCGTCATCTCGAACGTCGACCGCGGCGCACAACGAATCACGTTGACCCGCAATCCGAAATGGTGGGGCGCCCGGCCGCTGCTGGACAGCATCACGTTCCTCGTGCTCGACGATGCAGCTCGTATCCCGGCGCTGCAGAACAACGCCATTGATGCCACCGGGCTGGGCTCGATCGACGACATGGTGCGCGTCCGGCGTACCAAAGGCGTCGACATCCGCACCGCGCCCGGGCCCACCTGGTCGCATCTGACGTTCAACGGCGCGACCGGCTCGATCCTTGCCGATCCGGCACTGCGCCACGCCGTCGCCATGGGCATCGACCGGAAGACCATCGTGACCGTCCTGCAGCACGGCCTGGTGGACAACCCGGTGCCGCTCAACAACCACATCTACGTTGCCGGGCAGGAGGGCTACCAGAACAACAGCGGCGGGACACCTTTCGACCCCGCGGGAGCCCGACGCGAGCTCGACGCGCTGGGCTGGAAGCTGCCCGCGGGCCGCTCGGTGCGGGAGAAGGACGGCAAGCCGTTGAAGGTGCGGATCGTCTTCTACGACGCCCCCAGCGGTCGGCAGATCGGGCAGCTGACGCAGAAAACCCTCGCCGACATCGGCGTCAAGCTGGAACTCGTGGTGTCCTCCGGCGCAGACTTCTTCAGCCAGTACATCATTCCGAGTAACTTCGACATCGCCGCCTTCGCCTGGCAGGGCGACGCCTTCCCCTTGAGCGGTCTGACCCAGATCTATGCCTCGGGCGGCGAGAGCAACTTCGGCAAGATCGGCACGCCCGAGATCGACGCCAAGATCGAGCAGACGCTCGACGAACTCGATCCCGTCAAGGCACAGGCCCTGGCCAACCAGCTGGACCGCATGCTGTGGGCCGAAACGTTCAGCCTGCCGCTCGCGCAATCCCCCGGAAATGCGGCGGTCCGAAGCACTTTGGCCAACTACGGCCCGGCGGGCCTGGGCGACCTGAACTACATGACGATCGGCTTCACCAAGTCCTGAGCTGCCTGATGGCCCGTGGCAGCCCGGCCGGCACCAGCGACTCGGCGGCCGCGGCCGTCGCGATGCCCTTGACCATCAGGCGCACCGTGAAGTCCGGCGGCATATTGTCCAATTCCGTTGCGCGGTCCGGCAATTCCGCATATTCGCCGGCACACACCGCAGTGGCGATGGTCAGTGCCGCACCCTCACGCATGTCGAGCACGCTATGTCCGGCGCTGGGCAGTTCCAGCAGCACAGCGTCCGGAATCAGGTCGGCGACCCGCTGGGCGATAGCCGGCGGCGTGATCAAGTCCCGGCCGCCGGAGATCACCACGGTGGGCCAGTCGAATCCCGGCATCGCGGCCACCAGGTCGAAAGGTTCGGCAACGAAATCGGGGTCGCCGGTGGCCGATTCGCGGTATGCCAGCGCCGGGTCGAGCGGCAGACCGTCGGGCTCGGGGGCATAGTTGAGCTCCTGGTAGCCGATGTGCTCGACCAGGTCGGGCTCATGCCGGTACGGCGTCTTGCTCTCGAACAGCAGCTTGGTGCTGTGCCCGATGGCGCCCCAGAGGAGCCCGCGTCCGGTGAGCAGCAACTCGAGCTGCTGCTCCAGAACTTCCGGGCCGACCAGGCCGTACAGACCCGTCGCCAGTTGCACGACCCAAGGCGTCAGCTGCCCGTCGGCGGCCAGGTCCCGCACCCTCTTGGCGAGCCCCTCCGTCGCCGGTTCGGTGCCGTCCCACAGCACGGCCCGGGTGGCCTCGCGCACCGCGTCGATGTCGTCGGCGCACAGCAGCGGTGAGTCCAGCACCATGGCATGCACGCGGGCGGGATGGCGCACGCCGACGCCGGCGGCCAGGTAGCTGCCGTAGGACGTGCCGTAGATCACCGCGGACTCGACGCCGGCGTCGTCCAGGACCGCCGCGATGTCGTCGACCGCGGCCTCGATGGTCAGCGCCTCAGTGGGCAGGTCGGCGCCGTCGTCGTCGTGTCGGGACATGCCGACGCCGCGGTGCTCGACCATGATGACGTCCAGACCGGCGGCCGTCGCCCGGCGGCGCAAATTGCGGTAGTGCCCGATGGACGCCGCACCCGGCCCGCCCGGAATGATCACCAGCGGATGCTCGCTGAGCGGCCCGGTCCGCACGTAGAACAGATCGAATTCCTCTGCGCCACTTGACCGGACCGGCCGCCGCACCGACCGTACCCCCGGCAGCGCCGCGAGCTTGTCGTGCGCCTTGCGGCGCTTGGCGTTCATGGTCATCGACACTCATTCTGCCGCGTTTGGTTCGGCGCGAGCGTAAGCCGTGCCTGTGACTGTCCTGGTACGTAGAACTGGGACATGACCATCCTCGACCTCCCCGACACGACAACGTGGACCGACCTGCTGGCCGATATCGCAGCGGGCGCCAAAGACCGCGATCTGGACGACGTGAATCCCTTCGACCAGGTGGCCGCGCTCAAGCGCGCCGGATTCGGCACCCTGCGCCTGCCCACCGAGCTGGGCGGAGCCGGACTCACGGTGCCGCAACTGTTTTCCGCCGTCATCGACGTCGCCCGCGCCGATCCGGTGGTGGCGCACATCTTCCGTACGCATTTCTGGTTCGTCGAGGAGCGGCTGCGCACCCTGGACCAGCCCGGGTCCCGGGCCTGGCTGGACAAGGTGGCCGACGGCAAGGTGTTCGGCAATGCGTTCAGTGAGAAGGGCTCCCACGCGGTGGGCAGCCTGGTGTTCAACACCCGCTTGACGCCGGGCCACGACGGCGGATTCATCTTGACCGGCGAGAAGTTCTACAGCACCGGAACCCTGTTCTCGGACTACCTGACCGTGACAGCGACCACCGATCATGATTCGGTGGCGACCGTCATCGTCCCGGCCGATCGCGCCGGCGTGACGATCATCGACGACTGGGACGGTTTCGGTCAGCGCCGTACCGGCACCGGCACCACGCGGTTCCAGGACGTGACGGTGCTGCCCGACGAAGTGCTCACGGACACGCGGTACGACGCCGAGCCTGTGCCGTCGGTGCAGTACACCCTGTTGCAGCTGTACATCCACGCCGTGGTGGCCGGAATCCTGGAGAACATCGTGGACGACGGGATCGCGCTCCTGCGGTCCCGCGAGCGCAGCTTCAGCCACGCCTCTGCCGCATCACCGACCGACGACCCGCTGCTGCAGCGCCAGCTCGGCGAACTGGCCAGCTCCGCCTACATCGCCCGGGCCGCAGTGCTGGATGCGGCGGCAGCGATCGGGGCGGCCATCGATTCGACCGGCCCGGACGGTGTGCCCGACGCGGCGCTGGTCGCCCAGGCCCAGCTGCAGGCGGCGAAGGTGAAGGTGCACCTGGACGACATCGCGCCGCGCGCCGCCACCAAGCTCCTGGAGCTCGGCGGTGCCAGCGCGGCCAGCCGGCAACGCAACCTCGACCGGCACTGGCGCAACATCCGCACCATCACGCTGCACAACCCCGTCGGTTACAAGGCCCGGGTGGTCGGGCAGAACCTGTTGCACGGCACCGCGATTCCCGCCAACGCCTACTTCTGACCTCAGTCGGTAATGAGGTCGGCGGCCTTCTCACCGATCAGCACGCTCGGGGCGTGAGTGTGGCCCCGGATGATGGTCGGCATCACCGAAGCGTCGGCGACCCGCAGCCCCGCGACCCCACGGACGCGGAGCTGCGGGTCGACCACGCTGGCCTCGTCGCTGCCCATCCGGCAAGTGGTGGTCGGGTGATACAGCGTGTGCGACGTGGTGGCCAGTGCCAGCTCCAGCGTGCGGTCGTCGAGATCGTGCGCACCCACCGGGCGGGCGATGTCGCCCAGCAGTCCCTTCAGCGCCGGGGCCTGGGTCATGTCCGCCAGCATCCGCAGGCCCGCCAGCAGTGCCTTGCGGTCCGCACCCTCGGGGTCGGACAGGTAGCGCGGGTCGATGATCGGCTTGGCCAATGGATCGGCCGAGGCCAGCCGGATGGTGCCGGTGCTCTTGGGCTTCACCAGGATCGGCCCCATCGCCACCGCGTCGCGCGGGTAGGCGTCGCCGAGGCCCTCGTCGAAGAACGGCGCCGGGGCGAAGATCAGCTCGATGTCGGGTTGCGCGAGTTCAGGGTCACTGCGGACGAAGCCATATGCCTCACCGACATTCGAGGTCAGCATGCCGCGGCGGCGGGTCAGGTAGTTGAGCAGCTGCACCGGTTTTTCCGCGCTGATCAGGGTCTCGCAATGGGCGTCGAACCCGAGCAGCACGACCAGGTGGTCCAGCAGGTGCGACCCGACGCCCGGCGCGTCGTGGACCACGTCGATGCCGTGCTCGGCGAGATGTTCGCGCGGACCGATGCCGGACAACATCAGCAGCTGCGGGCTGTTGATCGCGCCGCCGCACAGGATCACCTCACGGCGCGCCCGGACGATCTGACGACGCCCGTCCGCCTCGTACTCGACGCCGACCGCCCGCCCGTCCTCGATCAGCACGCGGGTTGCGGTGGCGCCGGTGCGCAGATGCAGGTTCGACCTGCGCAGCGCCGGCCGCAGATAGGCGTCGGCGGTGCTCCACCGCGCGCCGCGGCGCTGACACACCCGGGTCTCGACGAACCCCTCGTAACCGGACTGCTCGGCGGCCTCCAGCCACGCGGCCGTGACGCCGCGCGGGCTGCGCTGGGGGCTGAGCACCAGCGGCCCGGCCTCGATCCGGTCGAAATACTTCTTCACGGCCGCGTACGACCACTCTTCGCCGGCGAGCTCACCCCACTCGTCGTAATCGGCGGGCAGGCCGCGCACCCACATCATGGCGTTCATCGACGACGAGCCGCCGAGGGTCTTGCCGCGCGGCCAGTAGATGCGGCGGCCGGCGAGCTCGGGCTGCGGTTCGGTCGAGTAATCCCAATCGAACTCGCCGCGGAACAGCTTCGCGAAAGCCGCCGGGATACGGATGAACTGGTTCTTGTCGACGGCCCCGGCCTCCAGCACCACCACCTGCGCGGTGCCGTCGGCGCTCAGTCGATCAGCCAGCACCGCACCGGCCGAGCCGGTCCCCACGACGACGAAGTCAGCGATCACCGCCGCAGTCTGTCACGAAACGCGGCCTACCAGGGGCCTAAGCGGTGAGCTCGATGCGCGTCGCGTCGCCGACGCTGGCATAACGCTCGGGGCTGCAGGTCAGCACGATCACCTGGCCGTCGCCGCCGACCGCGTCGAACACCTCACCCATGCGCGTCAACCGGCCCGCATCGGTGAACCCCAGTGCGTCATCGATGATCACCGGGACGGTGTCCTCCTTGGCCACCAGCGCCGCGCCGGCCAGCCGGGCGACGATTCCCAGCTGTTCCTTGGCCCCACCGGAGAGGCTCTCGTACGGCACGGTGGTGCCCGCGACGGTGCGACTGCAAATTCGCAGATCACTGTCGACCTCGACGGCGAAGCTGTCCCCGAACACGATGCGCCCCAGCCGTTCCACCTCGGTGCGGAACGGTGCCACGTACCGCTGCCGGGCCTGTTCGCGGTGCCGGCCCATCACCGTCCGCAGTAGTTCAGCGGCCCGGGCCCGACGACCCACTGCGGCGTGTTCGGACTCCGCATGCCGCAGCGCGATCTCGGCGGCATCGAGCTGGCTCTGGCGGCCCTGTGTCCCGTACACCTTCAATTGCGCTGCCACATCCCGCAATTGGTCATCGAGTTCGCGGCGCCGGGTACCGAGCCGGGCCGAATCCGCAGTGGCCGCCGCCAGTTCCGCATCGACAGTGTCGGGCGCGGCGGCAGCCAGCGCCGTGGCGAGTTCCTGTTCGCGCGCCGTGGCCGCGGCAGCCTGCTCCCCCAGCGCCGCGACGCGCTGGGTCAAGGCCGCGTCGTCCTCCAGCTCGCGCTGCCGGGTCAGTCGCTCGGTGGCCTCGGTGAGCGCGGCCGTCGCCGCCGTCACCTTCTCGCGGGCGACCGTCGCCGCGGTCAACGCGGCCGCCACCGCGGCCGCCGCGGCGGTGGCCGTGTCGCGGCATTGCTCGTACTCGGTTGTCGCCCGGCGCTGTTCGGCGTCGGCGGCTTCCAGCTCGGCTCGTGCCGCCCCGACGTCGATGGCGTCGGTGTCGCCCAGCTGCTCCCGCAGCCCCGCCAGCCGAGCCGCGAGCGCCTCGACCGTGTCGGCGCCCAGCAGCGTCTGGCGGGTGACGGTCAGCCGATCACGCTCGGCTTCGAGTTCGCGCCGCCGGGCGTCCAGGGCCCGCGCGGCCTCGACGTCAGCAACCCCGTGTGGCTGGAGCGCAGCCGCCAGCGCAGTGCGCGCCGCGTCGAGAACGGCGCTGGTGTCCGCGGCCGGGGTACCGGGCAGCACCCGCACCGTCAGCAGCCCGGGGAGTTCGACATCGGTCCGGCCGCCCGCGCTCGTGGCCCACTCCGACCCGGCGGACAGCGTCACGTCCTGGTCACCCACGCGCAGCTCGACGTCGCCGTGAGCCACCAATTCGATTCGCGCCGAGGCGAGTTCAGC
Organism: Mycobacterium sp. SM3041; assembly: GCF_039668335.1. Taxonomy (NCBI): domain Bacteria; kingdom Bacillati; phylum Actinomycetota; class Actinomycetes; order Mycobacteriales; family Mycobacteriaceae; genus Mycobacterium; species Mycobacterium sp. SM3041. The sequence continues at coordinate 67,930 of NZ_JAYXBQ010000079.1, forward strand.
GGCCGCGGCCGCACGGTCCACCGCGGCGGCGGCGGTTTCGATGGCGCGCATGCCCGCCGCGGTCAGCGTGATCTTGCCCAGCTGATCGGCCACCGCCGCCAGTTCGTCGGCGGCGACCTGCACCCGCTCCAGCAGGCCGGACAGCCGAACCGCCTCAGCGCGCTGGGACAGTTGGTCCACCACCTGCCGCGCCGCATCCAGGCGGATACGACCGGCCTCCACCACGGACCGCGCCACCGCCACGGCGGTGTCGGCGGCCTGCTGCAGCTGCGCCGCGGCCACCTGCTGTTGCGCGGCGTGCTCGGCGGCGGCGGTCAGTTCACCGATGCCGGCGGTCCGCTGTTCGACGTCGGCCTGCAGCCGCTGCCGCTCGTCGAGAGCACTGCGTGCTGCCGTCGCGCTAGCAACCGCCGCCTGCGCCTGCACGCGTGCCTGGGCAAGCTCGTCGCGGACTCGAGCCACCGCCGTGGCCGCTTCCCGAGCCGCCGCCAGCCGCACCTCGGCGGCCGCCAGTTGCTCAGTGGCCGTGGCCAATTCCTTCGTCAGCTCGCCGTGGCGGCGGACCGCTTCGTCGACCTCGGCCACCGCGGCGGTACGCGCCGCGACCTCCGCCTGCGCGGCCTTCAGGCCCTTAATGGCCTCGGCCCACACACCGGTGGGGCGGCCGGTCTGCGTGAAGTACTTCAAGAACTCGGCGTCGATCCGGTCGACCAGCAGCGGCTCGTTGCCCGACAGCGCACCCTCGAGTGCACCGGCCTGGCCGGCCGCGACATCGAGTGCCCGAGCCAGCGCGTCGCATCCGGCGAGGTCGACCGGCACCATGGCGGCAGACTGCAGAATGCGCTGGGCCCGCCAGAGTTCGGTGTCGACCGTCTCCTCCAGCATCGCCCGCACCCGGTCGTGCGCCTCGTCGCCGGTGAGCTGCTCGCGGCGCGGAGCGAGGATGGTCAGCCGGGTTTCGGCCTTCTTGTGGAACCGCTTGTAATACTCGAACCGGTAAGGGCCGGTGGAGATTTCGGCCGTCACCTCGGCGCCCACGTCAACATGAGTCGGCTTGACCTGCTTGACCTCTTTCTTGGTCGAGCGGTCCTTGGACTCCAGCAGCAGATCGAGCGCCTCGATCATGGAGGACTTGCCGATTTCGTTGGCGCCGGCGACCACCACCACGCCGCGCTCGGGAAATTCGATCTCGCGGTGGGTGATGCCGCGGTAATTGGTCAGGACCAGCCGGTGCAACTTCATGCGGCACTCCCCCGATCGACCAGGCGCAACAGCAGCGCGAGTGCCGCACGTGCGTCGTCGGCGTCGTCGCCCGAAGTGCTTGCGGTGCCGACCAATTCGTCGACCGCTGCCGCGGCGAACCCACCGATGCCCAGGTCCGAGAATTCGCCGTCCGCCGGGACCACGACGAGGTCGGTGTGTCGTTCCCACGTCGTCAGCGCGGCGAACAGGCGCGCGTAGCGGTCGAGGCAGGCGTCGAGCGCGGCCTTGTCGGAGATGGTCAGTGAACCCGTCAGCGCCAACCGGACGACGGTGCGTTCCTTGTCCGGCAGGCCGTCGAGGTTCAGGTCCAGATCGGCGATATCGCGATCCGTGTCGACGATCCGGCGCAGCGTGACGAACCTCCACTGACCCACCCGGCGGGACTCGACCGTGACCGACTGATCCGTGTCATCGACGTCGACCACCAGGACGTGGCCCGAATCCGCTTCGATGTCATCGTAATTGGTGACTTCGGGTGCACCGGAGTACCACACCCGGCCGGTGCTGCCGACCTCGGTGCGAGAGTGCTTGTCCCCCAACGCCACATAGTGGACCGCGCCCCGCCGTACCGCGGCCTCGACGGTGTCCAGCCGGATCAGTGCCGGTTTCGTGGGATCGGGATCGAGGACGTCGACCCCGCCGTGCCCCACCACGATTCGGGTGACGCCGTCAGCCGGCAGGTCGGCCACCGCGTCGCCCGTCAGGTCCGTGGTGGGCGCCTTGGAGCGCCACGGCGCGCCGACGATCTGCACCCCGGGCCGCAGATCGTGTACCCCGTCGAGCACCGTGACGTTGGGCGGGCATTCGGCCAGGAACAGCGTGCTGGTGTACACCGACGCCGGATCCAGCGGATCGTGGTTGCCCGGCAGCAGGAACACCGGAATCTTGATGGCGCGCATGGCCTCCAGCGACAGGCTGACCTCACGCGGATCGAGCTGGTTGTGCTCGAAGACATCCCCCGCCACGACGACGAACTCGGCACCCACCTCGGTGCACAGCGCCCCGAGGCGCGCCACGGCGTCACGACGTGCGGCCGAGTAGCGCGGCTGCGCCTCACCGCCCAGGAAATGCCGGGTCATACCGAGCTGCCAGTCGGCGGTGTGGACGAAACGCATGCGGCGAGTGTAAAACCCGGCACTGACAACTCCGGGGATCTACGGTGGGCGGGTGACGGGAACCCGAACATTGATCCTGCTGCGGCACGCGAAATCCGACTACCCCGACGGGGTCGCCGACCACGACCGGCCGCTCGCCAAGCGCGGTGTCCGCGAAGCGGCACTGGCGGGCGACTGGATTCGGGAACATCTCCCGGCCGTCGACGCCGTCCTCTGCTCGACCGCCACCCGAACCCGGCAGACGCTCGAACGCACCGGCATCACCGCACCCGTGACCTATGTCGAACGCCTCTACGACGCGACGGCCGGCATCGCCATCGAAGTCATCACCGGCGCGCCGGAGGCGGCGAACACGGTGCTGGTGATCGGCCACGAACCGGTCATGTCGTCGCTCGCGCTGAGTTTGGCGTCGCTCGACACGAGCGACCCTGACGCCGCCGGCCAGATCGCGATGAAGTACCCGACGTCAGCGATCGCGGTTCTGCACACCGACCGGCACTGGTCGCAGCTGGAGCTGCGCAGCGCCACGTTGGACCAGTTCCACATCCCCCGTTAGGAGTTGGTGGCGAGCGTCAGCTCCATCAGTTTGGTGGCCATACCGCAGGTGTCGGCGCCCGGCCCCTGCGGATTGACCCACCAGCCCACGACACCGGCAGCGTCACTGGCCACGCCGCACGAACCGTTGGGGTCGTTCGGATGCATGATGATCGACTTCACGCCGGCGATCGCTTTGGACTCGTACTTGTAGTTCAGATGCTGGGCGACCTTGGTCTCCTCATCGAGGCTGCCCTGCTCGTACCAGAACCGGGTGATGTCGATGAGGCCCGCGGACTGGTTCAGCGCCTGCCACCGGCACACCGCACCCACGAAGGTGCTCTGGATGTCCAGCGGATCCGCGCCGACCGTCTTGGCCAGCACGTCATTGGTCAGCACGTCGCACTCTTTGAGCAGGTTCGGGTACGAATCCGCCGAATGCTCGCTGCCGCCGCCTGCGCCTTCTTTCATCGCGGTGCCCTCGACCGAGCGGGCGCAACCCACCAGCGCCAGCGCCGACATCACGGCGACCGCTCCAGCCAGTTTCCGTCGTGTCATTTCGCGTTCGCAATCGATTGCCGGGCCAGTTCCTTGGCGATGTCGCACGGTTCGGGGAACGGCTTCTGGGAGAAGCTGATGGACCATTCGATGAAGTCGTCGTCGAACTGGATGCCGACCTCACACAGGCTCTTGCCGATCATCGGGTCCTCACCGAGCGCGACGAAACCGGAGTGGCCGTTGATGTTGATGTCGCTGACGTCGGCCCGTGTCCGTTCCTCGGTCTTGCGTTCGCGGCCGATCGGGCTGCCGCGGTACCAGGTGAAGGAGAAGTGCGGGCCGAGGATGCCACCGTTGACGAGCCACTGGCACCCCACGGAGTTCTTCGCGGTGTTCACAAGGCCGGTGACCTGGGTCAGCTGGCTGACGGTCTGATCGCTGACGCCGCCGCACACCGGGAACATCGGGCCGTGCTTTGCCGGGCCCGAGGCAGCGGGGCCCGACTGGCCGCCCGCCTGAGCGGTGCCGCCGTTGCCGTCGTCCGAGCAGGCGGACATCGCCGGAATCATCGCCGCGGCAAGCACGGTCGCGGCGGCAGTCTTCACCTGTCTGCGGGTCACGCCATGCACTGTAGCGGCAGGTTCTGAGGTCAACCACCGACATGCCGACTGACCTGGTCTTTCTATAAGCATTCCCGGGTGTGCCACAGTAACCGCATGCTCTGGGCACTGCTGCGGCAGTACACGAGGCCGTATCGGCGGCAGCTGGCGGTGGTGGCGACGCTGCAACTGATCAGCACGCTGGCCTCGCTGTATCTGCCGACGCTCAACGCCCGCATCATCGACCACGGCGTGGCGCGAGGCGACACCGGTGTGATCGGGCGGCTCGGCACCGTCATGCTCGCCGTCAGTGCGCTGCAGGTGCTGTGCGCCATCGGCGCGGTCTACTTCGGTTCCCGCGCCGGCATGGGCTTCGGCCGCGACCTGCGGTGGGCCGTGTTCCGCCAGGTGCTCGGCTGGTCCAACGCCGAAGCCGTGCGGTTCGGGGCGCCCACGCTGATGACCCGCACCACCAATGACGTCCAGCAGATCCAGGTACTGGTGCAGATGACCTGCACCATGCTGATCACCGCGCCGATCATGTGCATCGGCGGCATCGCGATGGCCGTGCACCAGAACGCCGGCCTGTCGTGGCTGCTGCTCGTCAGCGTCCCGGTGATGGCGGTGTGCAACTACCTCATCATCTCCCGGCTGCTGCCGCTGTTCCGCCGCATGCAGCGGTTGATCGACAACATCAATCGGGTACTGCGCGAACAGCTCACCGGCATTCGCGTGGTTCGGGCCTTCTCGCGCGACGACGCCGAACGCGCCCGGTTCGCGGACGCCAATCACGACCTGACCGACACCACGCTGACCGTCGGGCGGTGGCAGGCACTGATGCTGCCCGCCACCACTCTCGTGGTGAATCTGTCCAGCGTTGCGGTGATCTGGTTCGGCGGCATCCGCATCGACCACGGCCAGATGCAGGTCGGCTCGCTGATCGCGTTCCTCTCGTACTTCATGCAGATCCTCATGGCCGTGCTGATGGTGACCATCGTGCTCGTGATCCTGCCGCGGGCGTCGGTGTGCGCCGAGCGGATCACCGACGTGCTCGTCACCGAGCCGACGATCGTGTCGCCCGCTGCGCCCGTGGTGCCGGAGGTCCGGCGCGGGGAGGTACGGGTGGAAGCAGCCACCTTCGGGTACCCCGGGGCCGACGACCCTGTGCTGCACGGCGTTTCACTGACCGCTTCGCCCGGGACGGTGACGGCCATCGTGGGATCGACCGGCTCCGGAAAGTCGACACTGATGGCGCTGCTGTGCCGGATGTACGACGTCACGTCCGGCTCCGTGATGGTCGACGGCGTCGACGTCCGGGACTACGACCCCGAACAGCTGTGGTCGATGATCGGGGTGGTGCCGCAGCGCGGGCACGCGTTCTCCGGCACGGTCGCCGACAACCTGCGGTTCGGCAAGGCCGATGCGACCGAAGACGAGATGTGGGCGGCGCTCGGTGTCGCGTCGGCCGATTTCGTGGCGGACCACCCCGAGGGGCTGGGCATGCCCGTCGCACAGGGCGGCACGAACCTCTCCGGGGGACAGCGCCAGCGCCTCGCCATCGCCCGGGCAGTCGTCCGGCGGCCCGCGGTGTACCTGTTCGACGACGCCTTCTCGGCGCTGGACGTCCACACCGACGCCCGGGTGCGGGACGCGTTGTCCGCGGTGGCTGCCGAGGCCACGGTGATCATTGTCGCCCAGCGCCTTTCGACGGTCGCCGCCGCCGATCAGATCGTCGTACTCGACAGCGGCCATGTGGTGGGCGTCGGCACGCATTCCGAGCTGATCGAGTCGTGCCCGGTGTACCGCGAATTCGCCGACTCGCAAGCGGTTGTGGCCGGAGGCCTGGCGTGACCCGGCCGCCGTCGGCCGCCATGCTGGCTTCGGGTCAGCGGTCCGAGAACTTCCGCGGTACGGCGCTGCGGTTGGTGAAACAGCTGGCACCGCAACGGGGTCGGGTGATCGTGGTGATGCTGTTGGGCATCGCCGGGATCGCCGTCGGCGTGATCGGACCGCGCATCCTGGGCCATGCCACCGACCTGTTGTTCAATGGGGTTCTGGGCCGCGGGCTGCCGGCGGGCATCAGCCGTGAGCAGGCGGTGGCAGCGGCGCGGGCCCGGGGCGACAACACCTTTGCCGACCTGCTCGCCGGGTCCGACGTCGTTCCGGGACAGGGCGTGGACTTCACTGCGATCGGCCACGTGCTGACGCTCGCGCTGCTCCTGTATCTGGTTTCTGCGGTGATGGTGTGGGCCGAGGCACGACTGCTCAACACCATCGTGCAGCGCACCATGTTCACGCTGCGCTCCCACGTCGAGGACAAGATTCACCGGCTGCCGTTGTCCTACTTCGATTCCCGGCCCCGTGGGGAGATTCTCAGCCGCGTCACCAACGACATCGACAACGTCCAGACGTCGTTGACGATCACCGTCAGCCAACTGCTGACCTCGGCGCTGACCGTGGTGGCGGTGCTGGCGGCGATGATCTGGATTTCGCCGCTGCTGGCGTTGATCACCGTGCTGACGGTGCCGTTCACCTTGCTGGCGACGCGCATCATCACCAAGCGATCGCGACAACAGTTCATGGCGCAGTGGCGCAACACCGGCCGGCTCAACGCCCACATCGAAGAGACCTACAGCGGCTTCACCGTCGTCAAGACATATGGCCACCGGGCACTCGCCGAGGAGAAGTTCCGCGAACTGAATGACGATGTGTACCAGTCGAGTTTCGGGGCGCAGTCACTGTCCGGACTGGTCTCCCCGATCACGACGTTCATCGGCAACGTCAGCTATGTCGGCGTCGCGGTGGTCGGCGGTATCCAGGTGGCGACCGGGCAGATCAGCCTGGGCAGCATCCAGGCATTCATCCAGTACGTGCGGCAGTTCAACCAGCCCTTGACCCAGATCGCGTCGATGTACAACACCATGCAGTCCGGGATGGCCAGCGCCGAGCGGGTTTTCGAGTTCCTGGACGCCGACGAAGAGGCCGGAGCTGGACCGGCACTTGGCCGTGTTTCGGCCGTGCCGGAGCTGGGCTCGGTTGCGGCGGACCGCGGTTCGGTTGCAGCTGACCCTGGCGAAGCCGCGGCCGGCAGTTCCGCGGCTGCGCCGGACCTCGTCGAGTTCGAGCGGGTCAACTTCTCCTACGTACCCGGGACCCCTGTCATCGAGGACCTGTCGTTCGTCGCCGAACCGGGCACCACCGTGGCCATCGTCGGGCCGACCGGGGCCGGAAAGACCACGCTGGTGAATCTGCTGATGCGGTTCTACGAGCCGGATTCCGGCCGTATCCTGTTGGGCGGCCGCGACATCGCGACGATGAGCCGCGCCGAGCTGCGGTCGCATATCGGTATGGTGCTGCAGGACACGTGGCTGCTCGCCGGCACCATCTACGACAACATCGCCTACGGACGTCCCGACGCCACCGAGGCCGAGGTGATCGAGGCGGCCCGTACCGCGCGCGTCGACCACTTCGTGCACACGCTGCCGAACGGGTACCAGACGCGGCTCAACGAGAACGGTGTGAACATCAGCGCCGGCGAGAAGCAGCTGATCACCATTGCCCGCGCGCTGGTCCGGCAACCCCAGCTGTTGATCCTCGACGAGGCCACCAGTTCCGTCGACAGCCGCACCGAGCTGCTGATCGCCCAAGCCACCGCGGAGCTGCGCCGTAATCGGACCAGTTTCATTATCGCGCACCGGCTTTCCACCATCCGAGATGCCGATCTGATCCTCGTGGTGCAGGCCGGTCGGATCGTCGAGCGCGGGTCCCACGACGAGCTGCTCCAGCGACGCGGGGCCTACTGGAAGATGACGCAGGCCTGACGGTCGCGGGCTAGGCCCACCCACCGGGCATCCCTCCCACCGAAGGTTCCCTGTGTTCAGCCGGTGCGCGGGCCTGCCACTCCGCCGCTGAAGAGGCAGGCCCGCGATGTGTTGTCACTGTTGAGTTGTCAAGGTGCGCAATGCTTTAGGTGTTATGCGGCGTGGTCGAGGTGCATGGTGCGGCGGTTGTGGGCGGGTATCGGTTTTCGGTGTGGGTCGACGGCCGCGGGTGGGATGAGCCAGGGGTGTTTGTCCAGGCCCATGACCACATCCCAGCCGTCGTGGTGGACGTTGGCGTGGCAGGCCGGGCACAGCAGGCACCCGTTGGCTAGTGATGTCTCACCGTGGTGGGTCCAGTGGATGATGTGGTGGGCGTGGGTGCGTCCGGGTGGGGCGCCGCATTTGATGCAGCATTCATCCCGCAGATACAGCGCTTTGCGCAGGTGCGCCGGGAACAAACGTTTCTCCCGGCCCATGTCCAGCGGTACGTGTTCGCCGTCGACGATGATCGTGGTGACGGTGGTGTCGCAGCAGATTCGTTCCAGGGTCATGGTGCTGATCGACCCGATGAATTCCAACGCCGCCAGGTCGGGGGCATCCGCCGGGACGGTCACCAGCAGTTGGGTGCGCGGGGCCGAGGCGACGTCCCCGCCGCGGGCGGCGATGTCCAGCACCGCCTCCAGCGCATCCGCCCGCCGCCTGCCCGCGGTGCGGGTGTCGGGGGTGCCGTCGGGTTCTGGCCGCGGTGCCGAGTGTTCCTCGATCGCTGCGACCAGCTTGGCGCCCACCTCCACGTCCAAGTCCGCGCGCACCTGCACCCGACCATCGGAGGTGACGCGGTGCTCGACGGTGTTGATCGACCGGTCCTCGGCGGCCGGCAACCCACCTTCGGCAGCGGCGACCCGGTTGCCCAGCCGGCGGGCGCGTTTGTCGATGTCGGCGGGGGTGGCGCCGGAGAAGAACTGTCCCAACAGATCGGTCACCTGCTGGTACCGGGTCTCCTCGTCCAGCTCGCCGGGTGCGCGGGCGCGGATGTGGTTGATGCCTTTGACGATCGCATCGACATGCTCCCCGGAGATCGCACCGTCGGCGGCATGGGCCGCCAATGTGGGCAATGCCGGTAACGCGGCGCCGACCCGGACCAGCCGCTGCGCGACCGACGGCGCACACCCCAACGCCATCAACAACTCCCTCGGCGTCCGCCCCTGCGCGGCCGCGGCACCACAGCGGTCCAGCGCCCCGGTCAGCATCGCCGCCAGATGGTCGGCCACATTGCGCAGCCGCAGCACGCACGTCATCGCCGCAACGACCTCGTCCACCGACATCTCGTCGGAGACCTGCACACTGCGAAGGTGATCGAGAAGAGCGTTGAGATCCGGTGTGATTCCCATGCCCAATTGTATCGAACACATGTTCGAACAGCAAGGAGTTTTTCGGCCTACATCAGGACATCGGTGACGGTTCGAGCGATCCCGGAAGGGCAGTTGCGACCGCCGAACTTGGGCTGCGGGGTCCCGTGGCCCGGGCGTGCCGTCGATCCGGCACCGAATGCGCCGATGCCGACGGGGAGGATGCGCAGGCGGGCGGCGCGGGAAGACGCGCGGGCGCGAGGTGTCGAATACACAGGCGCAGCAGGGAATTTCACTCGCCTAGAGACCGCGTCGCCACCCACAGACCTACGGCCGATACGGCGTGACCCTCGGCAGCCAGGCAGGTACCGACTCGCAGTAGCGCCGGTACTCGTCGCCGAACTGCCTCAGCAGCGCGGGTTGCTCATAGAAGTAGACGAACGCGGCCGTCCCAAGCACGAAAAAGACTGCATACCAAAGCAATACCGGCTGACCAAGGACCAGCGCCTGACCAACGATGACGGCCGCGACCGCGAGGTACATCGGGTTGCGGACGTACCGGTGCGGGCCCGTCACGACCAAGTTCTGCGTCGGCGCGGCCGGCAGGGGCGTGCCGAGCCCATCACTGGCGAATTTGTAGATTGCCGCGAGCAGCACCGGGAGGCCCAGAGCGATCAGCACCACGCCGCCGATCCATGTGCCGGGCACGCCGAACAGGTCACCGATCCGCCGCCAACCGGTCAGCGAATATGGGATCAGGCCGGCCATGGTGCCGGGCACGACGACGGTGAAAACCGCACTGCGCACCAGGCTTTGGCGGCGCAGGGACGCCGTCGAGCCCATGACTCAGGCCGCGAACGCTGCCGTCAGTTGGACCCGGATGACTGGATCGGATTCGAGGCGATGCCGCAGCGCACTCTCGAACTGCCAGATGGACGCGAGGTCGTGGTCCATCCGGCAGTCCACGGCTGCGGCCGTGCCCGACGGCGGCGGACTGTCCGCGATGTGGTCGGCAACGGGCTCCAGCAAGGTCCGCGGCGCCGCCAGGTAGTAACCGGGATTCGGACCGCCGACCTCGGCCGCGTACAGCAGCCCGTGCTCGGTGATGATGATGTGCGTGGCCAGGACCCGCACCGGCCCATGCCGCTCCGCGGTGCCCCATTCCTCGGCCGCCAACCGTCCCTGGATGGCGTGCAGTCGCACGTCATCCGTGAGGAATTTCGTGAAGTCACCCGGCGCGAGCACCCGGGCCGACGCGAGGTCGGCATTCAGGCTGCCGCACAGCATCTCGCCGATGTAATTGAACAACCGATCGCTCATGACGCGCTCCCATCGGGCCAGTACCTTGAGCCTGCACCCGAGCGGCGGCGAACGTCAATGGTTGATCAGAGTTGCGGACCCTCCGCGCGAAGATCGTCGACCGCCGTCATGGCGTCACGCAGTTTCGCGAGCCACTCCTCGGCATGTTCGCCGACCAACCGGACCGACCACGCCAGCGCATCGGACCGCGACCGGGCCACGCCGGCGTCGACCAGGGTGTCGAGAACCTGACGCTCTGGCTGCTTCAGGCGGGTCATCACCGGAACAGCCAAGTGGGTGAACAGGATTCGCTCCGACTCCCCCACCGATACACCCCAGGCCACTTTGCGGCCGTAGCGGGCCTCGGCCTCGTCGGCGATCCGCATGCGCTCGACCCGGGTCTCTTCCCGGAACCGCGCCACGCGCCCGGAGGCCCGGGCGGCCGTTTCCGGATTCTCCGGCTCGGGCAGTCGCCCGATCACCACGATCTCCTCGCGGTCCACCGTGACCTCCGGGTCGCCGGCGAACCACTCTTCCGGGAGCCGGCCGGCGAACCAGTCGGCGGCGTCGCCCGCGTCGGGCTGCTGCGCTTGTTGCCAGCCGCCGCGGCGGTCCTGGCCAGAATGACGTTGCCTCATGCTTACATGATTACACCGTTACAGCTGTAACGAAACGGCCTTTCACCCCAAGCGAACGTACGCCACAAAAAGGGCTCTATCAGCGCTTACGCAACAGCGCGGAACCGGCGAAGACGGCCACACCGAGCGCCACCAACGCCAGGAACACCGCCCAGCCCGGACTGACGAAGACACCGACCAGGACGATGGCGGCAATCACCGGCGATGCCAGGAACAGCAGCATGCCCGGGTGTTCCTTCGCTACCGCGAGGGCACTCTTCGCCCGGACCGGGTCAATTTCTTTGCGCGCCATGGAACCAGGATGCCACCCGAGGCGACTAAAGGAAGAGATTCAGCCGACAACCGAATCCGAGACCCGAATCACAGCCCTACCTATACCCCCTATGGGTATATACTCCAGGCATGAGTCAGGTACTTGAAGTTCAGGGCATGTCGTGCGGACACTGCGTCGCGTCCATCACCTCAGCTGTCGAGCCGCTGCCCGGCGTAACCGGCGTCGAGGTGGACCTCAAGGCCGGGACCGTACGAGTGGACGGCGAGGCCGATCGGGCCGCCGTTGCCGCCGCCATCGAAGACGCCGGATACGACGTCGTCCAACCAGCATGACCACGTCGGTCACCCTGTCCGTGGGCGGCATGACGTGTGCGTCGTGTGCGGCCCGAATCGAGAAGCGGCTCAACCGGATCGACGGTGTTCACGCCAGCGTGAACTTCGCGACCGAGCAGGCGGCCATCACCTACCCGGACAGCGTGACCACCGACGATCTTGTCGCGGCCGTCGAGGCCACCGGCTACACCGCGAGCGTCGACAAGGCCGATACCCCCGCCGAACCGGCCTACCTGCCGCGCCTGCTGGCGTCACTGGCCCTCACGATCCCCGTCATCGCGCTGTCCATGATTCCGGCCTTGCAATTCCCGCACTGGGCGCTGTGGGCGCTGGCCCTCGCCACCCCCGTGGTGTTCTGGGGCGCCTGGCCGCTGCATCACGCCGCGTGGACCAACCTGCGGCACGGCGCGGCGACGATGGACACCCTGGTGTCGCTGGGTGTGCTCACGTCGTACCTGTGGTCGGTATGGATGCTGGCCATGGGCAGCGACCACCTCTACCTCGAGGTCGCCGCCACCGTCACGACCTTGATCCTGGCCGGCAAGTTCTTCGAGACCCGCGCCAAGCGGCAGTCCGGGGCCGCGCTGCGCGCGCTGCTCGATCTCGGCGCCAAGGACGTCGCGGTGCTCCGTGACGGCTACGAAACCCGGGTGCCCATCGAGGAACTGGCTGTCGGAGATGTCTTTGTCGTCCGCCCGGGCGAGAAGATCGCCACGGACGGCGTGGTGGTGACGGGAACGTCTGCCGTCGACGCGTCGATGTTGACCGGCGAATCGGTGCCTGTCGAGGTCGGCCCCGGCGATCAGCTGGCCGGCGCAACGGTGAATGCCGGTGGGCGCCTTGAGGTCAAGGCCACCCGTGTCGGCGCCGACACACAGCTGGCGCAGATGGCGCGCCTGGTGGCCGATGCGCAGAGCGGCAAGGCCGACGTGCAGCGCCTCGCCGACCGGGTGTCGGCGGTGTTCGTGCCGGTGGTGATCGGGCTGGCGCTGCTGACGTTAATCGGCTGGCTGGTCGCCGGCGGCACGGTGAGTGCCGCGCTGACCGCCGCCGTTTCGGTGCTGATCATCGCGTGCCCCTGTGCCCTGGGCCTGGCCACACCGACGGCCCTGCTGGTCGGCACCGGCCGCGGCGCGCAGCTGGGCATCCTGATCAAGGGCCCGCAAGTACTCGAATCGACCCGCAAGGTCGACACCGTCGTGCTGGACAAGACTGGAACGGTGACGACCGGGAAGATGACGGTGGCGGCAGTACATGCCCAGTCCGACAACGTGTTACGGCTCGCCGGAGCCTTGGAGCACGCGTCCGAACACCCCATCGCCCAGGCCATCGCGACCCGGGCCGCCGCCGACGGGCCGCTGCCGGCGGTCACCGACTTCGTCAACCACGACGGCCGCGGCGTCACTGGCGTAGTCGACGGTCACGAGGTCGCCGTCGGGCGGTACAGCTGGCTGGCCACGGCGGCCACCCCGGAGTTGGAGAACGTTGCGCACACGGCTGAGGCGGAAGGCCGTACCCCGGTGTGGGTCGCGATCGACGGCGCCACAGCCGGCGTCATCGTGGTGTCCGACAAGGTGAAAGACACTGCCGCCGAAGCCATTGCCGACCTCGAGAAGCTGGGACTGACCCCGGTCCTGCTGTCCGGGGACAACGCCCGCGCGGCCGGCGCGGTGGCCGCCGAAGTCGGCATCGCGACGGTGATCGCCGAGGTGCTGCCCGCGGACAAGGTCGACGAGATCAAGCGCCTGCAGGATCAGGGCCGGGTCGTGGCGATGGTCGGCGACGGCGTGAATGATGCTGCCGCCCTTGCCCAGGCCGACCTGGGACTGGCCATGGGTACCGGCACCGATGTGGCGATCGAGGCCTCGGACCTGACCCTGGTCAGTGGCGACCTGCGGGCAGCGGGCGACGCGATCCGGCTGTCCCGCGCCACCCTCAAGACCATCAAGGGCAACCTGTTCTGGGCGTTCGCCTACAACGTCGCGGCGATTCCGCTGGCGGCCGCGGGCATGCTGAACCCGATGATCGCCAGTGCGGCAATGGCTTTCAGCTCACTGTTCGTCGTGAGCAACAGCCTGCGGCTCCGCAGTTTCAAACCGAGCAGGTAACTACCAGATCTTCACCCAGTCGACCAGCATCTCGGCCGGGTACGTTCCCCCTGACGGGTCGCCGCCACCGGACCCGGCGACGGCGAGGCCCAGGATCGGGAACAGCGTGTAGCCGGGGTCGTTGAAGTGCCAGTTGGGCAACGACTTTGCCGGGACATTGAAGTACGGTTGCGCGCCGTCGGTGTAGTCCAGCCAGAACCGCATCCCGGCGTCGTCCCACTGGCAGCGCCAGTTGTGCCAGGCACTGTCCGGCGTGATGTTGTGCGAAACATGTTCGCCGCCATTGAGGTTGACGTGCACGGTCGTACCGTGGGCCCAGCTCCCGTTGCCGTACCACTCCATGATGTCGACCTCGCCGCCGATTCCGGGCGAGTTGTTGGCCAGATACCAGGCCGGCCAGCAGCCCGGCGTCAGGCAGTTGAGCTTGATCCGGGCCTCGAAGGTATGGCCGATGCCGGCCTTGAAGGTGCCGAAAATCTTGCCGCTGTAGTACGTGTTCCCGTCCTTGGCCGCCCGGATCACCAGGTTGGACTTACCGTCCAGGAGCAGGTTCTTGCGGTCGTTCCGGTACTGGCCGACGCGTTCGGGCATCTCCCAATACGTCGGGTTCTCCATCGACTCACGGGCCGTCGCGATCTCCCATTTCGAGGTGTCGGGCGACGATCCGGCAGGGCCGTCGAAGTTGTCCTCGAAGATGAGTTTTCCGGGCGTATCAGCGTGGGCCTCGGCCCTGGGAAGCGTGGCGGCCAGCAGGCCCAGCCCCGCCATCGACAGCATGCTGCGACGATCAATGTCTGGCATGCCTACCCATGTAAGCCGCGTCTCGGCCTTCGTGCAAGCCGGTATACGAGGGGCATCGGTGCCGCGGTTACTCCACGCCGCGGCGGGCGCGGAACAGTTTCACCTCGTCACGGATGCCTTTGAGCCGTCGTGCACCGGCGAAAGACCACTCGAAATCCGGCGCGTCGCCGACTGCCTCACGTGCGGATTCAGCCAGCAGAACCGACCCGGGCCGGGCCACTCCCGTGACCCGGCTGGCCTGGTTGACCGGCCGGCCGAACCAGTCCCCGGCCCGGCTCACCGCTGGCCCCGTCGCCATGCCCGCCTTGAGGCGCGGCAGGAATTCGTCTTTCTCGGCCGCGTCGACGAGCTGCAGCACCATGTTCAGCAGCGGGACCGGCTCAGCGCTGACCAGCATGACCTCGTCCCCGATGGTCTTGACGAACCGCACCGGCGGCTCGGCTAGATCGCGCGCAAGATCGGCCAGCCGCTGCGACAACTGCTCCAAATCCTCCGGCGGCAGTTCCTCCCCCAGACTGGTGAACCCGACGAGATCGGCGAAGGCCACCGACACCTGCCCGGACCCGGGCAGCGGCCGTCCGGCCATCCGTTCGGTGGCGCTGACCTCCTCTTCCAGCATGGCGTGCAACAACTGGGTCCGGAGCATGTCCTGGATCATCGGCCCGAGCAGCGGCGCGGCCTCGCCGATCAGCGCCGCGGTGGCTTTCGCGCCGTCGAGTTCGCTGACACCCGGTTGCAGAATCGCGGACAACGCGGCAAAACGCATGACCTCGACGGTGCGGGACAGACCTTCGGCCATGACCTGGACGACCGCGACGACCTGATCCTCCGGCAGGCCGAGCCGGAGGAACCGCTGGGCGTAGCCGACCAGGTCGCTGTCGACCGGCAGGAACAGCTCGGCGTCCAGGTCTTCGGACCGGGGCCGGCCGGCTGCATGCAGAATTCGTTGCAGCAGGTCCAGATTCACGCCCCACCGCTCGCTGATCTGCCGGGCCGACAACCTGGTGCCGTCATCACCCAACGCCCGCCGCGAAGGCAGCAGCATCGGCGCGAACGACTCGTTGATCTGGTCCTCGGTGAACCCCTCGGACAGCAGCCAGTCGGTCAGCTCGGCACGGTCGACCGGCTCGGCAGCTTGTTCACTCACCCGGCCAACCTATCGCGCCTGGCAGCCCCGCAGAATGGGCACATGACCGAGCCAGAGATGCCGCTACGCACGGGGCTGCCGGCGATTGTCGGCGCCGACCCACGGGTGCTGATCCTCGGCTCGTTTCCCAGCGAGAAGTCGCTGGACACCGGCGAGTACTACGCCAACACGCGGAACCAGTTCTGGCGGCTGCTGGGTGCGCTCATCGGGTTCGACGCGGAGCTGCCCTATGCCGAGCGCCTCGACGCCGTCACCGCCGCCGGGGTGGCGCTGTGGGACGTCGTGCACAGTTGCCGTCGAGTCGGCAGCCTGGACGCCAATATCGACCGAAAGACGTTGGTGCTCAATGATTTCGACGCGTTCCTGACGCAACACCCGACGATCGAGCGGGGCTTCGTCAACGGGCTGACGGCGTACACGCTGTTTCAGCGCGCCGACATCGCGCTGCCCGCCGCCCGCCTGCCGTCGAGCAGCGGAGCGCTGACCATGTCGTTCGCCGACAAACTCGCGGCGTGGCAAATGATCCGCTGAACGTTTCACCTCGGCCGATGGGGGTATGCCGCGCGAATGTGGTGTGTATCCGCATCCGGACCCAGGGGGTTTACCCATGTCACGCATCGCCAAGAACCTGCCGGGATTCACGAAGTATCTGGGTGCGGCGCTGACGGCGCTGACGATCGGTGGTCTGATCGCACCGACGCCGGTCGGCGCGTTCTCCCGACCCGGATTGCCCGTCGAATACCTCAACGTCCCATCGGCGGCCATGGGCCGCGACATAAAAGTCGAATTCCAGGCCGGCGGTCCGCACGCCCTCTACCTGTTGGACGGCCTGCGCGCGCAAGACGACAACAACGGCTGGGACATCAACACCCCGGCGTTCGAGTGGTACAACGGCTCGGGCCTGTCCGTCGTGATGCCGGTCGGCGGCATGTCGAGCTTCTACACCGACTGGTATCAGCCGGCCGTCGGCAACGGCACCACCCAGACCTATAAGTGGGAAACCTTCCTGACCAGGGAATTGCCGGCGTGGTTGGCCGCCAACAAGCACATCTCAACCGGCGGTAACGCGGTGGTCGGGCTGTCGATGAGCGGATCGACCGCACTCATGTACGTGGCGGACCACCCGGACAAATTCCGGTACGCCGGTTCACTGTCCGGATTCCTGAACTTGTCCGACTCGTTCTGGCCGTCGCTGGTCGGGCTGGCGATGAACGATTCCGGCGGCTTCAACCCCGGCGCCATGTGGGGGCCTCCCGGTGATCCGGCATGGGCGCGCAACGACCCGACGGTCAACGTCGGCAGGATCGCCTCGTCTGGCGCCAGGCTGTGGGTGTACTGCGGCACCGGCACGCCGGACGACCTGGCGGGCGCGACAAGCGGTGTGCCACAGCAGTTCCTGGAGAGTTTCACGCTCGCGTCGAACACCAAGTTCCAGGGCGCGTATCAGGCCGCGGGCGGGCACAACGCCACGTTCAACTTCCCGCCGACGGGCACGCACACCTGGGCCTACTGGGGGCAGCAACTCCTGCAGATGAAGCCGGACATCCAGGCCGCGCTCGGCGCGCGCTAACCGACCGGAGGCCGCCGGCCCGCCCAGGGTCGCGCACCTTCGATCTGCGCACTCAGCGACAGCAGCGTCGCCTCGTCAAAGGGCCTGCCCACCAACTGAATCGACGTCGGGACACCGTTATTGTCCAGCCCCCACGGCACCACGGCCGCCGGTTGACCGGTGACATTGAACATGGCCTGGAACGGCACGCGCGCGGCGACCGATGCCAGCGTCGAGACGGCGCCGCGGCGCTGGTACTGCCCGACCCGCGACGGTCCAGTCGCCGCGCCCGGGGTGATCACCACGTCGACACTGTCGAAAACGGATTGCACCCGAGCGGCGAGCGCGGGTTCGGCGGCGCGGATCGCGTCGATGCGCCGCTGCGAGATCAACCCACCGATCCGGGCGAAGGACCGGGTGCGGCGGTCCAGTCGCTCCGGGTGCGGCAGCGCGGACACGTCGTCGTAGACACCGCGGAAGTAGCGCGGCAGGGCGTGGCCGTACACCGCCGACCGCGGATAGTCCGGATCTCGTTGGATGACGTCGTGGCCCAGTTCGCGCAACAGCTCGCCCGCCTGCTCCACCGCGGCGCGCTGCTTGGCGCCCACCCGTGCCGTCACCAGCGGTGGCACCTTGGTGCTCAACGCAATCCGCAAGCGTCCGGGTGCCCGTCGTGCGGCAGCCACGAAGCCGCCGTCGGTGGTGGCGTCGAGGAACAGGGCCGCGTCCTCGACGGTGCGGGCCAATGGCCCGTAGGCCACCAGGCCGCACCACGAATCGTCGTGCGGGCTCAGGGGCACGCGGTCGCGCTGCGGTTTGATGCCGAACAGTCCGCACCAGGTGGCGGGAATCCGGATCGAGCCCATCCCGTCCGATCCCAGCGCCATTGCCGCCAGCCCGGCGGCGACCGCGGTGCCACTGCCCCCGCTGCTGCCGCCCGGCGCATAGTCCGGATTCCAGGGGTTTCGCGTGGTGCCGTAGGTCAGTGTCTCGGTGAAGGGCCAGATCATCAGCTCGGGCACCGTGGTCTTGCCCAGGATCACCGCGCCGGCATCGCGTAGCCGCCGGATCACCTCGGCGTCCGTGGTGGCGGCCGGTCCGTGCGCGCTGCTGCCGAACGTGGTCAGTTCGCCCGCCACATCGGTGTCGTCCTTGATGGCGATCGGTACGCCGAGCAGCGGTAGCCGTTCCCCTGCGTCCAGCCGGGCCTGCGCGGCCTGCGCCTGGGCCCTGGCACTCTCGGCCAGAACTGTTCGATAACAACGCAATTCGGCATCGATGCGCGCGATCCGGTCCAGGTACAGTTCGACGAGTTCGGGTGCGGTCACCGTACCGGCGGCGAGCATCCTGGCCTGTTCGGCGGCGCCGGCGAACGCCAGGTCACGAGGGTCCATGCGGCGCAGATTACCCATCATCGGCGGTGTTTTGTGGCGTACTCCCCCGGCGTGCAGCCGAGCATCGCGTGGAAGTCGTTGATGAAGTGCGCTTGGTCGTACCAACCCGATCGCACTGCCAGGTCGGCGAAGTCGAGGTCCGGCACTGTCTCGATCTGCAGTGCCGCGTGCTGCAGACGGTAGCGGCACAGCACCCATTTCACCGGCACCCCGACGTACCGGCGAAACACCCGCTGCGTGGTCCGCTCACTCCAGGGAGACAGCGCCATCACCTGCTCGACCCGGTGCAGCTGTGAATCGGCGCGAATCCGGTCGAGCAATCGCGTCAGGTCCCGATACGTGGCGTCCACATCGGTGTGGTTGCCGATCGCGGCGTCGAGAGCCGCTGCGGCCCGGTCGATATCGTCGGCGAAAGGGACTGCGGCGCCCAGTAATTCCGCACCCACCGGCAGCACGCGGCCCGTCAGCGCGCCGGCGTCCCGGCCGAACCGGGCCGCGAAGCCGCCGGGCCGGAATCTGGCGCCCACCACCGAACCTGCCCCTGACAGCGTGGTCGTGAACACCCGCTCGACCACGCCGTGCACCAGCGTCGCCGGCAACCGGTGACCATGCCGGACCTCGTCGGTGCCCCACTCGTGTGTCAGGTGCACCGCGGGAAAGGTGATGACGGTGCTGTCGAACGGCTCGGCGTCCCGTAAATCCCAAGTGACGGACCAGAAGTTCTCGACCCAGACTGCTGCCGCGGCGGACGGCTGCCACTGCTGCAGGTCGAACACCGAGCCGGTATTGGCACGGCCGACCACACCCAGCTTGGGAGCTGTTGTCGGGTTTTTCCAAGCCGCCACACCATTGACCCTACGAAACTGGGTGCCATGAGCGTGCAACCAATTCCCCAGGGCTACACCAGCCTCACCCCGTTCCTGGTGATCGATGGGGCCGCCGCCGCGATCGACTTCTACGTCGAGGTGTTCGGCGCGCGGCTGATCGAGAAGATGGACGCGAGCGACGGCAAGGTGGCCCACGCCGAGCTGGACTTCGGTACCGGCCGGCTGCAACTGTCCGATCCCAACCCCGAGTACGAACTGGTGGCGCCGCCACGCAGCGGTCCGGTCACGCATTCGGTGGTGCTGTACTGCCCCGATGTCGACGCGGTGGTCGACCGGGCCGAGCGGGCCGGCGCGACGATCCGGGAAGCGACACAGACTTTCGTCACCGGTGACCGGTTCGCGTCGATCGTCGATCCGTTCGGTCAGCGCTGGGCGGTGATGACACGCGTCGAAGAGGTCGACGCCGCCGAACGCGACCGCCGGTTGTCGGAGTGGGCGGCCTCCAACGTCTGACCCCGGTTGGCCTACCGTGAACTGATGGCCTGTGTGTTCTGCGACATCGTCGCCGGGAAGGCGCCCGCGGTACGCGTCTACGAAGACGCCGACTATGTGGCGTTCCTGGACATTCGCCCGTTCTCGCGCGGCCACACCCTGGTGGTCCCCAAGCGGCACTACGAGAACCTCATCGACACCCCGCCGGACGTGGTGGCCGGTATGGCCAAGCTCGGTCAGCGCATCGCCCAGGCCTCGCGCGAGTCCGGCCTCCACGCCGACGGCAACAACATCGCGATCAACGACGGCAAAGCCGCATTTCAGACGGTGTTCCACATCCATCTGCACGTCGTCCCGCGCAAGCTGGGCGACAAGCTGGCGTTTGCCAAAGGGATGCTGCTGCGCCGTGATCCGGACCGGGAGACCAGCGGAAAGATCCTACTGGAGGCGGTGGCGCGGCTGTCTGATCCACAGGCAGACTTGCAGCCATGAGCATGCCCCTGTGGGAGAAATACCTCGGTCTCCCGTTGCTGAAGATGCACGACCGGATCTACCAGAAGACCGAAGGCCGGATCGGGCACCAGTTCCCCGGCGTCCCGCCGAGCCTGCTGCTGCACACCGTCGGCGCCAAGACGGGCCTGGCACGCACCACATCGCTGACGTACGCGAAGGACGGCGACGCCTACCTGGTGGTCGCGTCCAAGGGCGGCGAGCCGACGGCGCCCGGCTGGTACTTCAACCTGAAGGCCAAGCCCGACATCGAGATCAACGTCGGGACAAAGCGGATCCCGGTGACCGCGCGCGTGGTCGGCAAGGACGACCCCGACTACGCGCGGCTGTGGCAGATCGTGAACAAGAACAACGCCAACCGGTACGCGGGATATCAGAAGCGCACCACCCGGCCGATCCCGGTGGTCGCGCTGACGCCCCGCTAGAGCAGCTGCTCGGCGAGCAGCCGCAGTGTCGTCTCGCGAGCCGGCGCGGTGGCTGGATCGCAGCCCCGGCGAGCGGCGGCGACGGGGCTGACCATCACCTCGTCGACACCGAAATGCGATGCCAGGTCGCGGATTTGGTCCGCGGCCTCCGCGGGTGCGCCGACGACGGCCCGCTCCATTCCCGCGGCGACGATGGCCTGCTGCGTGGCGGTGAGCTGGTTGTGCTCCGAGTCTTCGACCAGATCCAGCGCACGCAGCGGCTCGCCGGTGCGCAGCCATGCCATCATCTGCAGGTTGGGGCGGATCAGCTGTTCGGCCTCGTCGCGCGTCTCGGCCACGCAGGCGTTGACGGTCATGAACGTGGTTGGCTTGTCCGCGAATTCGCTGGGGCGGAACTCTTCGCGGTACGTGGCCAGGGCTTCCTCGGTGCCCTGCCCGGAGAAGTGGTGGGCGAACACGTACGGCAGCCCCTTGGCCGCGGCGAGGTGCGCCGAATACATCGACGAGCCCAGCAGCCACAGTTTCGGCGGGCTCACCGCCGACGGGGTGGCCTTCAGGATGTAGTTCTTGTCCAACAGGTTTCGTCCCTCGAGGGACACTTTGACGCCGCCGGGGCTCATCAGCGCGACGACGTCGTCGAGGTACTCGGGGAAGCGCTGAATGTCCTCGTCGGTGCGCCCGGCCGGGCCGCGCAGCGCGATCGAGGTGACGGGGTCGGTACCCGGCGCCCGGCCGACGCCGAGGTCGATGCGGCACGGCGCTGCCGCCTCCAGGAGCGCGAACTGCTCGGCGACGGCCAGCGGCGCGTGGTTGGGCAGCATCACGCCGCCCGAGCCGAGTCGGATCTGAGTGGTCTGCGCGGCCAGGTAGCCAAGGACGACGGGCGGGCTGGTGGCGGCGACCGCGGGCATGTTGTGGTGCTCGGCCACCCAGTAGCGGGTGTAGCCCAGCTGATCAGCGACCTTGGCGAGGCGCACGGTGGCGGCGAAGGCATCGCCGGTGGACTGGTCGCTACGGACCGGGACGAGATCGAGGACAGACAACTGCACGATCTAATCCAACTCTTCGGGGCGGGATGCGATTCCCTTGGCCGTGCTGAACACGTCGTCCAGCATGGCCGGAGTGAGCCGGCCGGTGAACGTGTTCTGCTGGCTCGGGTGGTAACAGCCGAGGAGCCGCCGCCCGTCGGGCAGCGCCGCGAGCGCACCGTGACCGAACTTCGGATACGGCCGTCCCGCTCCCGTCAGCTCCAGCGCGGCCTTCCACGCGAAGCCACCGAGTGCGACGACGACGCGGACGTCCTGACCCGTCAGCCGCCACTCCGCGCTCAGCCACGGCTCGCACGTGAGGCGTTCCTCCGGCGTCGGCGCATTGTCCGGCGGCGCACACCGGACCGCAGCCACCACCCGAATGTCGTTGAGGGTCAAGCCATCTGCCGCATCGATACTCTCGGCGCTGCTGGCCAGGCCGACGCGGTACAGCGAAGCGAAGAGAAAGTCGCCCGACCGGTCGCCCGTGAACACCCGGCCGGTCCGGTTGGCACCGTGGGCGGCAGGCGCCAGACCCAGCACCCAGATGCGCGGCCGGTCCACGCCGAGCCCCGGCGCCGGCCGGCCCCAGTACGGTTCGGCGGCATAGGCCTTGCGCTTCGCCACCGTGCGCATGGCGACGTCCTCACGCCAGGTGACCAGACGAGGACAGCCCCGGCACACCGACACCTGCGCGTCGAGGTCGGCCAGACTGGTACAGCGACGGGCCCTGGCCCGGACCTGCGCCGCCGTGCGGGCGACGGGGGTGTCGGCGTCGGCCGGGTCCCCGGGCCAACCCGCGCCGGCCGGGACCGGGGACGGGAACAACACTCCGGTTCGGGGATGTGGCAGCACCCCAAGATTCTGCCCTCTTGGCGGCGCGGTTAAGCGGCGAAGTTGTCCAATTGCACGCGATGGTAGGCCGACCGCAGCCGTTCGTAGCGGTAGCGGTTGTACGCCAGCGGATCGAGGACGACGGCGCGCGGCAGGTACCGCCAGGCCACCTGAGAGGCCTTCAGATACAGGGCGTATTCGAGCCGGTTCAAGGGCGTCGACCGAATGTCGAGCAGCTCCCGCATCTTCGGGTGGGCATGGCGCCGGCCCAACACCTTCGGCACCCGCAACGCGATCGGGGTCAGCACGTTCCACAGCGGCAGCAGGAGCACCCGCAGTTGCTTCGGCAGCAAGTCCGGCACGGGCAACGTGTCGAAGCTCTCGTCGGCATATTGCAGAAATGCGTTGTCCGCCAAGTGCTGTTCGGCGACGCGGTCGTAGTAGGCCTCCATGTCGGCCAGGGTCTCAGGCAGTTTGGCCCGAGCGCTGGGCAACTCCAGATAGCTCATCATCCACCGCAGGGTCCGATACACGGCCTCGCGCTGCTCGGCATCGAGGTCCTCGCCGCGGACCGCGACGTAGCCCCGGTAGAACAGATTCAGCGAGCTGACGGCGATCCAATTCCAGAGTTCGGGGTCGAGTGCACTGAACCGCGTGTCGGCGAACTCACCGTTGCCGGTTCCCCGCACGCCGGCATGCAGCCGTTTGAGTTCCTCAGTGTCCCCAAGCCGGTCGGCCTCGTCGCCGAACAGCATCAGCATGCCGAAGGCGAGCGACCGGATGCCCCGGTCGGTGAAGTTCTCCTGAAATCGTCCGGACCAATCGACCGCTGCCGCGATCGGGCGGTATGCCACCTGGTCGAGTGCGAGGCGCCCGAAGAGCCCGAGGCTCAGCGGCGAGCCCAACCACCACCGGACGTCGGCCGCCAGCTCGGCATGCGGCTGGCTCGGGTGCCACGGCTCCACGCCGGCCCCCACGGGCGATGCAGTCATGGTCATGCGCGCATCCAATCTGTCATCAAGCGTTGATAGATGAGATGAGGCAACCATCTGTCAACGCGTGTGTCAAGATTGGTGGCGTGAGTGAGGCGCGGCAGTACGGCGGCATGAGTGGCGCCGACCGCATCGCCGATCGGCGGCGTCGCTTCATCGCGGCAGGCCTGGAGCTGATGGGCACCAAGGGCATCCCCGCGACCACCCTGCGTGGCGTAGCGGAGCAGGCCGGCCTGGCGGCTCGCTACTTCGCCGAGTCGTTTCCACGCATCGAGGACCTGCACATCGCGGTTTTCGACGAGATCACCGCTGAAGTGGAAGAGCGTGGACTCGCCGCGATCGCCGACACCAAGGGCGGCCCCCGCGCACGGTCGCGCGCGGCGCTCAGCGCACTTGTCGACGTCGCACTGACCGATCGGCGCAAGGGCCGCATCGTCCTGATCGAGTCCGCGTCCTCACCCGTCCTCGGCCCGCGTCGCCTCTCGGAAGCTCAGCGATTCGCGGGCATCGTCGCCGGGCTCAGCGGCTCCGCGACAGACCCGCGGCCGATCGATCTGCAACTGGCGGCGCAATTTGTCATCGGTGGGGTCGCCGAGACGCTCACCGCGGTCCTCGTCGGGGCGATCTCCGTCGACCGCGACCACCTCATCGACATGCTGAACGACCTGTTGTTTGCCGCATTACGCGGCGTCCGCGCAACTGCGGGTGCGGTCAGAACGGGATGACCGACTCACTGTTGAGCTTGAGCCACACCCGGCGCACCCAGCGCCGCACCGGACCAGATGACAGGTGGGCGATCAGTTCACGGTCGTCGATCAAGTAGCCGCCGGGCACCCGCTGCCAGAGGCCAGCCATCCAAAGCTCGAGTGCCGCAACGGTTGTCACCGACCCTGACGCGATCAGATCGAGCGCCTCGTCGGCCACGAAAGCCGGCCGGCGCGTGCGCACGCTATGGCTCACGGCGCGCACGTGGAGCTCGATGGCGGTCGCAGACACATGCGCTCCGCGACGGCTGTCGCGCAGCGCTCCCATCTCGGCCAACAAGGCCTTGCTGTACACATAGCTGACGATACCCGTAACACGGGCGTTACATGGGATTAATGCCCCCGGCACATGACGCGAGTCTTCGCTGGTCACCACCGGGCTCCTAGACTTGCCCGCGTGCATACCGCGCTGCCCAGCCTCATCGCCGACCTGCCCGCCGACGCCGTCGTCACCGATCCGGACATCGTCGCGTCCTACCGACAGGACCGCGCACTGGATCCCGACGCCGGCACTCCCATCGCAGTGGTGCGACCGCGCAGCACCGAGGAGGTGCAGACGGTCCTGCGGTGGGCCAGCGCACACAAGATCGCGGTGGTGCCGCGCGGCGCCGGCACCAGCCTGTCCGGCGGGGCGACCGCCGTCGACGGCGGCATCGTGCTGACCACCGAACGGATGCGTGACATCGTCGTCGATACGGCGACCCGCACCGCCGTGGTGCAGCCCGGCCTGCTCAACGCCGAGGTCAAGAAAGCCGTTGCGGCCCATGGCCTCTGGTACCCGCCCGATCCGTCGTCGTTCGAAATCTGCAGCATCGGCGGTAACGTCGCCACCAATGCCGGCGGCCTGTGCTGCGTGAAGTACGGCGTCACCACCGACTACATCCTGGGCCTGCAGGTGGTGCTGGCCGACGGCACGGCGGTGCGACTCGGTGGCCCGCGGCTGAAAGACGTTGCGGGACTGAGCCTCACCAAACTCTTCGTCGGCAGCGAGGGCACCCTCGGCATCGTCACCGAGGCGACCCTGCGCCTGCTGCCACCACAGCACCGCGGGTGCACCGTGGTGGCGAGCTTCGACTCGGTGCGCGCGGCCGCCGACGCCGTCGTGACCGTCACCGGCCGGATTCGCCCGTCGATGCTGGAGTTCATGGACGACGTCGCCATCAACGCCGTCGAGGACAAGCTGAAGATGGGCCTGGATCGCGGCGCCAAAGCCATGCTGGTGGCGGCCTCCGACGACCGCGGCCCGGCGGGCGTCGAGGACACCGAGTTCATGGCCCGCGTGTTCACCGAAGCCGGTGCGACAGAAGTCTTTTTGACCGACGACCCCGACGAGGGCGAGGCCTTCGTGGCCGCCCGGCGGTTCGCCATCCCGGCGGTGGAGGCCAAGGGCCCGCTGCTCCTGGAAGACGTCGGGGTGCCGCTGCCCGCGCTGGCGGACCTGGTCGACGGCGTGGGTGAGATTGCCCGCAAGCACGACCTGTTGATCTCGGTGATCGCGCACGCCGGGGACGGCAACACCCACCCGCTGATCGTCCACGACCCGAA
Source organism: Mycobacterium sp. SM3041 (assembly GCF_039668335.1). Taxonomy (NCBI): domain Bacteria; kingdom Bacillati; phylum Actinomycetota; class Actinomycetes; order Mycobacteriales; family Mycobacteriaceae; genus Mycobacterium; species Mycobacterium sp. SM3041. Next base: position 94,068 of record NZ_JAYXBQ010000079.1, read on the forward strand.
CGACGCCGAGAACACCCGGCGGGCCAACATCGCGTTCGGCGAGATCATGGACCTGGCCGTGTCGCTCGGCGGCACCATCACCGGCGAGCACGGCGTCGGCCGGCTCAAGCGGCCCTGGCTGGCCGGCCAACTCGGCCCGGAGGTCATGGAACTGAACCGCCGGATCAAAGCGGCACTGGATCCCGACAACATCCTGAATCCGGGGGCGGGGATCTAGCCGAACAGCAGCGCCACAACACCTCGGCGGTGTTCATGGCGCATGCCGATGGACCCTTGACACATCTGGCCCGCCGACGTACACATAAGACATGACGGCGATTTTGTCTCACGAGACATCCGACTCCCCCGTGGCGTTCCAGCTTGCCGATTCCGCCGGGTGGGTCGATCCCTGGCCGATGTACCGCTCGCTGCGCGACCACGATCCCGTCCACCATGTCGTACCCACCGACAATCCCGGCGCCGACTACTACGTGCTGTCCCGGCACGCCGACATCTGGACCGCGGCGCGCGATCACCAGACGTACTCCTCGGCGCAGGGCTTGACCGTCAACTACGGCGAGCTGGAACTCATTGGCCTGCAAGACAACCCGCCGATGGTGATGACGGACCCGCCGGTGCACACCGAATTCCGCAAGCTGGTGTCGCGCGGCTTCACACCGCGCCAGGTGGAGGCCGTCGAGCCGAAGGTGCGCGAGTTCGTGGTGCAGCGACTCGAGAAGCTCAAGGCCGCCGGTGGCGGTGACATCGTGGCCGAGCTGTTCAAGCCGTTGCCGTCGATGGTCGTCGCGCACTACCTGGGTGTTCCCGAAGCCGACCGCGACCAGTTCGACGGCTGGACCGAGGCCATCGTCGCGGCCAACACCGCCGAGGGCGGCCTCGGCGGCGCGCTCGAGACGCTGGGCAGCGCGCTCGGCGACATGATGGGGTACTTCACCGCGCTGATCGAGCGCCGCCGCAAGGAGCCCGAAGACGACACCGTGTCGCATCTGGTCGCCGCGGGCATCGGCGCCGACGGCGACATCAGCGGCGTGCTGTCGATCCTCGCGTTCACGTTCACCATGGTCACCGGCGGCAACGACACCACCACCGGGATGCTGGGCGGCTCGGTGCAACTGCTGCACCGGCGCCCCGATCAGCGCCGGCTGCTCGTGGAGAACCCGGACCTCATCACCGAATCCGTCGACGAACTGCTCCGGCTCACCTCGCCGGTCCAGGGCCTGGCCCGCACCACCACCCGCGACGTCACCATCGGCGACACCACCATCCCCGCCGGCCGCAAGGCTCTGCTGCTCTACGGTTCCGGTAACCGCGACGAACGCCAATACGGGCCCAACGCAGGCGAATTGGACGTGACGCGCGCCCCGCGCAACATCCTGACGTTCAGCCACGGTGCGCACCACTGCCTGGGCGCGGCGGCCGCACGGATGCAGTCCCGCGTCGCACTGACCGAACTGCTCTCCCGGATACCGGAATTCACCGTCGATGAGGACAACATCGAGTGGGCCGGGGGCAGCTACGTGCGACGCCCGCTATCGGTGCCGTTTACGATCGGCTGATGGCAAACGACTGGCTGGCCGGCCGCCGCACCGAGGTCGCGGCGGAGGCCATCCTGGACGCCGCCGACCGCCTGTTCGCCGAGCAGGACGCGGCGACCGTCGGGATGCTCGAAATCGCCAGGGCGGCAGGGTGTTCCCGCGCCACGTTGTACCGGTACTACGAGAACCGCGACGTGCTCCACCTGGCCTACGTGCACCGCGAGGCGTTCCGGGTGTTCGCCCATGTCGGCGAGCAGATCGCCGACATCACCGACCCGCGCACGCGCCTGCTCGACGGCGTCGCGATCGCGCTGCGCAGTGTGCGGGAAAGCCCGGCGCTGTCATCGTGGTTCGTCGCCACCCAGCGACCCATCGGTGGCGAGGTCGCCGCGCAGTCCGACGTCATCACCGGACTGGTGGCGGCGTTCCTGTCGGCGTCGTGGCCCGAACTGGAGACCGAAGCCGCGCACCGCCGGGCCGGCTGGCTGGTCCGGATCCTGGTATCGCTGTTGATGTTCCCCGGCGCCGACGAAGACGATGAACGCGCGATGATCGACGAATTCGTTGTGTCCCAGCTGGTTCCGAGCGATCAGGCTTCCCAGTAGGCGCGAGCCTTGATCGCCTTCTTCGGAATCTGGTAGTCCTCGCGCAGCACCTTGACCACCGAGCGGGTGGTCCGGTTGTCGCACGCCACCCAGCCGAAGTGATCGGAGGCGTCGAACGCAGACGCCCGCACGGTCTCGACGAGCGCCTCGCCGTTGTTCTTGCGGTCGACCCACGTGACGGTCAGCCCCGGCGCACCGGTGCCCACCTGAAGATCGCGGTCGTCGTCGTGACCCGCCTCCAGATACACCTGGATGGGCGCCTCGCCGATCGCCTGCAGCAGCGAGTTGATGGCCGGCAGCGATGCGGTGTCACCGACCAGTACGTATCCGGCCGGCGCGGGCTCGGGCAGCTCGAAGCTGCTGCCGAGCAGCGTCACCTCGAGGGTGTCACCGGGCTTGGCGTCCTGCGCCCAGCGGGTGGCGAGGCCGTCGTGCAGCGCGAAGTCGATGTCCGTGGTGCCGGCCACCGGATCAGGGTTGACCAGCGTGTAGCCGCGCTGGTGCGCCTTGTCGCCGTCGGGGAACCAGCCCCGGACCCACATGGTCGGGTGCACCGGCCGCTCGGCGAGCAGGTTGCCGGTGGTGAAATGCAGCCGCAGGTAGTGCGGGGTGATCTGGGTGCGGCCGGTGACGGTCAGCTCGTAATCGCCGCCCCGCCACAGTTTGACCAGCGCGCCCTGGATTCCACGCGACGGCTTCGACTCGGTCATGTTGCACCCTCCGATTGGACTCTTAGGGCAGCATAACCTAATTGATGGTGTTGGTTGATTGCCTGCGGTTTGTGCTGGCCACAGCTATCTTCGAGCCGTGTTCGGCATCCTCCGGCCCTGCCGGCATCGGCTCGGCAAGGAACTTGCGGCCGTCTGGACCGCCCAGTTGTGCGGCCTATGTCTCGCGCTTCGCGATGACTACGGTCAGGGCGGCCGAGTCGCCACAAACTACGACGGCCTCGTCGTGTCGGCGTTGGTGGAGGCGCAGTCCACCGCGGCGCCCGGCCGCCGGGAGGCCGGCCGCTGTCCGCTGCGCGGCATGCGCAAGGCCGATGTCGCGGTAGGCGAATCGGTTCGGCTGGCGGCCGTCGTCTCCCTGGTGCTCGCGGCGGCACGGGTGCGCGATCACGTCGATGACGGCGACGGGGTGTTCGCCGCAGCAGGAGTGCGGCCCGCGGCCCGACGGATCGCCGACCGGTGGGAGCGCCAAGGTACGGATGTCGGTACCGCGCTGGGCTTCGATACCGGCGTGCTGATGGAAGCGATCAGGCGGCAGGCGGCGCTGGAAGCCGCTGCGGCACCGGGTGGTTCGTTGCTCGCGGTCACCGAACCCACCGAGACGTCCGTCGCCGCGGCGTTCGGCCACACCGCGGTGCTGGCCGGCCGGCCGGCGAATGTCGCGCCGCTGCGCGAGGTCGGCCAGCTGTTCGGGCGGGTCGCGCACCTGCTCGACGCGGTCGAGGATCTGCACGACGACGAGGTGCACGGAAAGTGGAATCCGGTGGCCGCCACCGCGACACCGGTCGGAGACGTCCGGACCATGTGTGACGACGCGGTGCTCGGCATCGAGCTGGCCCTGGCCGACGTGCAGTTCACCGACGGGCGGCTGGTGCACCGGCTGCTGACGCGCGAGTTGCGGCGGGCCGTGTCCCGGACCTTCAGCGACGCGGGATACCGGGCGACGGAGGTACCTCCCGACGCCGAGCCACCGGTCGCGTCATTCGGCGAAGCTCCGCTGGACGACGTGGTCGGGATCGAAACGGGCGAAGAGAATCCCGAGGAGAAGGTCCAGCGCAAGGCCGGCTGGTTCGACGGCTGCTTCGCGTGCGACTGCAGCGGCTGTTGCTGCGACTGCGATGGCTGCTGTGACTGCGACGGCTGCTGTTGCGATGGCTGCTGCGACTGCTGCGACTGTTCCTAGTTCCGCACCCGCGTGAACCGGTGCAACAGCCACGACGCCGGAACGGTGAACAGCATCGTCAGCGTGAACAGCGCGAAGGTCGATCCCGTCCAGATGTGCTGGTGCATCACCTCGACCATCACCAGTTCCATGATGACCAGATGCACCAGGAAGATCTCGTACGAGATCTCACCGAGGAAGACCATCAGCCTGCTCCCCAGCAGGCGCGCGTACCAGCCGCGGTTCCCCAGGCCCAGCGGCGCGACGACCAACGTGGCGATCGACGCGTAGAGCACCGCCTTCCACAGGCTCTCCCCCAGCGTCGCCGGCGACGTCGTCGGCGCGCCGGCGATGGGCGTGGACGCGATGAGATAGCAGACCAATGCCAGTGGGATGCACAGGAATCCGTAGGCCCGCACCCCCATCACGGACAGCACCGAGAGCAGCATGCCGCCGACGAACCAGATCAGGTAGGTGGGCAACCAGAGGCGGGCGCCGTCGGGCAGGAAATCGGTGGTGTGCACCAGCGTCAGCCATGCCAGGCTCGACACGGCCAGTACCCCCAACGCGCCGAGCAGCCGGCCCGGCCGCCACTGCCGTCGGCACAGCAGCACCATCAGCAGGTAGGCCAACACCGGAAGGGCAACGTAGAAAGCAACTTCCACCGCCAGGCTCCACATCTGGGTGAGGCCCTGATGCAGCCAGGAGAACAGGTAGTTGTCGGTGTAAATCTGGGTCAGCGTGAGATTCCGCAACAGCCCCAGCCAGGTGTGCCCGGGGTTGGGGCCGGCCGTCCGGAAGTGATACAGCGCGTAGGCCGCCAACACCGTCACCACATACGCCGGCATGATCCGCCGTACCCGGTGCCAGGCGTAACGCCGCACCGACGGTGCGTCGTAGGGCTTTTCGGCGTCGGCCCGAGCCAGCGCCTTCACCCACGGGGTGAACAACAGGAACCCCGACAGCACGAAGAAGATCGGCACACCGATCTCCGCGCGTGAGTACATCAGCCCGACATACGTCTGGGTGTACTTGCCGGTCGTGAAGGCCGCGTGGGTCAAGACCACCAGCAGTGCGGCGACAGCACGGACCCCGGTGAGCGAATCAACCCGGGTCACTTGTACTTACGCTTGCCCTCGCCTCGACCTTCGCCGTGTCCACCGCGCCGGTCGTCGTCACGACCCCGGCCCTTGTACGGTCCGCGGTCCTGACGGCCACCACGGTCGGAGTACGAACCCCGGTCCGAGCCGCGGTCCTGGCGACCACCGCGGTCCGAGTACGAACCCCGGTCGGGGCGTCCGCCACGATCCTCGTAACCGCCGGAACGTCCACCCTTGTCGAGCTCCAGATGAATCAACTGGCCCGAAATACGGGTGTTCTCCAGCTTTTTGAGCGTGTCCTTGCTCAGCTTCGCGGGCAACTCGACCAGCGAATGATCCACCCGGATGCTGATGTGCCCGAAGTCGCTGCGGTTCAGACCGCCCTCGTTGGCGATCGCGCCGACGATGGCACCCGGAATCACCTTGTGCCGCTTACCCACCGCGATGCGGTAGGTGGCCAGGTCGTCGCGCGTCGAGCGCGGCTTGCGCTCGCGATCGCCACGGTCCCCGCGATCGTCACGGTCCGGACGCTCACGCCGCTTCTCCGGCGGCGGCTCCTTCATGAGGAACTCTTCGCCACCCTGCGTCTGCACCGCCAGGGCCGCCGCGATCTCGGCGAGCGGCACGTTGTTGTCGCGCTCGTAGTCCTCGATCAGGCGGCGGAACAGCTCGATGCCCGGCGCACTGAGCGAGTCGGTGATGGCATCGCGGAACTTCGCCACGCGCTGGGCATTGACGTCGTCGACCGACGGCAGCTGGGACTCGATGAGCTTCTTGCGGGTGACGCGCTCGATCGAGTTGAGCAGGTGCCGTTCGCGCGGGGTGACGAACAGCAGCGCGGTGCCCGAGCGACCCGCGCGACCGGTGCGCCCGATGCGGTGCACGTAGGACTCGGGGTCGTGCGGGATGTCGTAGTTCAGCACGTGCGAGATGCGTTCGACGTCCAGGCCGCGCGCCGCGACATCCGTGGCGATCAGGATGTCGATCGAACCGTCCTTGAGCCCATTGATGGTCCGCTCACGGACGGCCTGCGGGATGTCACCGTTGATCGCGGCCGCGGAAAAGCCACGGGCCCTGAGCTTTTCGGCAACTTCCTCGGTGGCCTGCTTGGTGCGGACGAAGACGATCATCGCCTCGAACGGCTCGACCTCGAGCAGCCGGGTGATGGCGTCCATCTTGCGGGGGCCGGCCACCTGGATGTAGCGCTGCGTGATGTTCTCGGCGGTCTGCGCCTTGGCCTTGATGGTCACTTCGACCGGGTCGTGCAGGTACCGGGCGGTGATCTTCTTGATGGCCGGCGGCATGGTCGCCGAGAACAACGCAACCTGCTTGTACTCGGGGGTGTCGGCGAGGATGCGCTCGACGTCCTCGGCGAAGCCCATCTGCAGCATCTCGTCGGCCTCGTCGAGCACCAGGTAGTCCAGGTGCGAGAGATCCAGGCTGCCCTTCGACAGGTGGTCGATGACGCGGCCCGGGGTGCCCACCACGACCTGCGCGCCGCGCTTGAGGCCCGCGAGCTGCGGCGTGTAGGACGAGCCGCCGTAGATCGCCAGTACGTTGACGTTCAGATGCGCGCCGTACTTGCTGAACGCCTCGGCCACCTGCAGCGCGAGTTCACGCGTCGGGGCCAGCACCAGACACTGGGTGTTGCGGCTCGCCGGGTCGATCTTGGACAGCACCGGCACCGCGAACGCGGCGGTCTTGCCGGTACCGGTCTGGGCGAGGCCGACGACGTCGGAACCGTTCAGGATCGCGGGGATGGTCGCGGCCTGGATGGGCGACGGAGATTCGTAGCCGACATCGGTCAGCGCCCGCAGCACCTCCGGACGGATGTTCAGGTCGGCGAAAGTGACCTCGGCGCCGGTGTCGGCGGAGGTTTCTGAAGCGGGATCAGCTGTGGTGTTGGGGCCGCCCGAATCCGGGTCGGCCTCGGGCGAAGACGTCGTCATTATGCAAGGAGTCTAGAGGGTTATCAGGCCAGGTACGCCCAGCATGGCTGACCGGACTCCCCCTGGTCCGCCTTATAGGGTGGCCGGGTGCGCTGCGCCGAACCGAAACTGATGACGATCGCGGTGGCCGCACTCGCGGCGGCAAGCCTGTCCGCCTGTGGGTCGGGTGACTCCACCGCCTCCAAGACCCCCGAGCCGACCGCGCCGGCCGCCGCCAAGAAAACCGCCGCGCCGACCGTCGCCGCAGGTCCGAAGACCAGCGCGGCCCCGGCCGACCCCTGCGCCGTCAGCCTCACGGCGCCGGATATCGCCAAAGCGGTGTCGACGCTGCCGGCCGACCCGCGCAGCAAACAGGGGTGGAGCCCCGAACCGCTGGCCGGGAACTACAACCAGTGCGCGCCACTGTCGGTGGTGATTGTGAAAGCGAACACCAACGCCGAACAGCCGAACACCCGCGCCGTGATGTTCCACCTGGGCCAGTTGATCCCGACCGGGGTGCCCGACACCTACGGGTTCAACGGCATCGACCTCGCCCAGACCACCGGCGACACCGTCGCCCTGAGCTACACCAACCCGGCCAGCGGGCTCAAGAGCATCGTGCGGTTCCACTGGAACGGCAACGGTGTCGAGCTGATCGGCAACACGCACTAGCTGCGCAGCACCTTCTCCATGGCCTTGCCCTTGGCCAGTTCGTCGACCAGCTTGTCGAGGTAGCGGATTTTCTGCATCAACGGGTCCTCGACGTTCTCGACGCGGACGCCGCACACCAGACCGGTGATCAGGGTGGCATTCGGATTCAGTGTCGCCGCGGCGAAGAAGTCCTCGAACGTCGTCTCTGCTTTCAGGTGCTCGGCCAGGGTGGCCTGGTCGAATCCGGTCAGCCAGCAGATGACCTGGTCGAGTTCGGCGGTCGTGCGCCCCTTCTTCTCCACCTTGTTGACGTAGTGGGGATAGACCGACGCGACGCTCGTGGTGAAAATCCTGCTCACTCCAGCCAAGGTAACCCCGGTCTGTCGGCGGGCTGCCATATGGTGGCGACGTGTTCCTCAGTCCGACCGATCACGCTGCGCCGGTCATCTACAGCGCGTCGGATCTCGCGGCCGCGGCGCGCTGCGAGTACGCGCTGCTGCGCCGGTTCGACGGGCTGCTGGGCTGGGGACCGAAGGCCGTCGTGGACGACGACCTGCTGGCCCGCACCGCCGAACTGGGTGACGCGCATGAGCAGCGGCATCTGGAGCAGCTGCGGGAGGCGTCCGGCGACAACGTCACGATGATCGGCCGGCCGCGGCCGTACACCGTCGCCGGGCTGCTGGCCGCGGCCGAAGCCACCCGGGCCGCCGTCGACCGCCGGGCACCGGTGATCTATCAGGCCGCGATGTTCGACGGCCGTTTCCTGGGATTCGCCGACTTCCTGATCCTGGAGGACGGCCGCTACCGCCTGCGGGACACGAAACTGGCCCGGTCGGTGAAGGTCGAGGCGCTGCTGCAGTTGGCGGCCTACGCCGACGCGCTGACACAGGCCGGCGTGCCGGTGGCCCCCGAGGTGGATCTGGTGCTCGGCGACGGCACCATCGCCAGTTATCCGGTGGCCGAGCTGCTTCCCGTTTACCTGCCGCGGCGCGCGGCGCTGCAGCGGCTGCTCGACGAGCACCGCACCGGTGGCACACCGGTGTCCTGGGAGACGCCCACGCTGCGGGCCTGCCACCAGTGCGAGGACTGCGAAGTCCAAGTCCGCGAGCGGGACGACCTGCTGCTGGTGGCCGGGATGCGGGTGAGCCAGCGGGCCCGGCTGCTCGACGCCGGCATCACCACCATGCACCAGCTGGCCGAGCACAGCGGCGCGGTGCCGGGGCTCTCGTCGCGCATCGTGGCCAATCTCGTCGGGCAGGCGCGGCTGCAGGTCGCGCCGCCGATCGACGACAAGCCGCAGTTCGAGGTCATCGACCCACAGCCACTCACCGCGCTGCCCGAACCCGACCGCGGCGACCTGTTCTTCGACTACGAAGGCGACCCGCTGTGGACCGAGAACGGCCGGGACTGGGGCCTGGAATACCTGTGGGGCACCCTGACCGCGACGGGACAGTTCCACCCGTTGTGGGCGCACGACCGGACCAGTGAACGGCAGGCGCTCATCGATTTCCTGGCGCTGGTACGCAAGCAACGCAAGCGGTACCCGAACATGCACATCTACCACTACGCGGCCTACGAGAAGAGCACGCTGCTGCGGCTGTCCGGGCGCTACGGCGTCGGCGAGGCCGAGGTGGACGAGTTGCTGCGCAGCGGTGTGCTGGTCGACCTGCTGCCGTTGGTGCGCAAGAGTATTCGCGTCGGGACCGAGAGCTACAGCATCAAGTACCTGGAGCCGCTGTACATGGGCGGTGAGCTGCGTGTCGGTGAGGTCACCAAGGCCACCGACTCCATCACGCAGTACGCGCGCTACACCGAACTCGAGGCGGCCGGCGAACACGAGGAAGCCGCGACCGTCCTCAAGGAGATCGAGGACTACAACCACTACGACTGCCGCTCCACGTTGCGGCTGCGCGAGTGGCTGCTCGGCGTGGCATGGGCCGCGGGCATCGCGCCGCGCGGCCCGGCAGTCGGTGGCCCCGCGCAACCGGAGGCGGCCGCGCCGGCCGACGACGCCACTCAGCGTGCGCTGGCGAAGTACGCGGGCGACGGCACCACGGCTCGCTCGGACAAGCAGCAGGCCGTCGCCATGATCGCGGCCGCCCGCGGATACCACCAGCGCGAGGAAAAGCCGTTCTGGTGGGAGCATTTCGACCGGCTCAACAACCCGGTGGACGAATGGGCCGACTGCACAGACGTTTTCGTGTCCACGGCAACCCCGCACGTCGCCGTCGACTGGAACATCCCGCCCAAGGCCCGCAAGCCGCAGCGCCAGGTGTTGCTGCGCGGCGAGATCGCCGCCGGCTCGCTCCGGCCCGGCGCCGAGGTGTTCGCACTCTACGAGCCACCTTCTCCGGCAGGACTTTCCGACGATCCCGACGTCCGCGCCGCCGGTACCGCCACGGTGGTGGACTGCAACGAGGACGGCACCGAGGTGCTGATCGTGCACCGCACCGGCAAGGACGGCGACGAGTTCGGCCAACTGCCCTTCGCCCTGACGCCGGGTCCGCCGCCGAACACCAAACCGCTGCGGACCTCGATCGAGACGACGGCTGCCGAGCTCGCCGCCGGGTTGCCGTCGCTGCCGCCCAATGCGCCGCTCGACATCCTGCTGCGGTCCGCCCCGCGCACCCGGTCCACCGGCCCGCTCCCCCGCACCGGCGACGCAGCGCGCGATATCGTCGCCGCCCTGCGGGATTTGGACTCCTCGTACCTTGCCGTGCACGGCCCGCCGGGCACCGGGAAGACCTACACCGCCTCGAAGGTCATCGCCGACCTGGTCAACCTCGACCACTGGCGCATCGGCGTCGTGGCGCAGGCGCACGCCGTCGTGGAGAACGTGCTGAGCAGCGTGGTCAAGGCCGGGGTCGACGGCCGGGTCGTCGGCAAGAAGCGTGCCCCCGAGGGCGCACCGTTCAGCGACGTGCCGGACAACCAGTACGCGCGCTTCATCGAGGACAACAACGGCTGCGTGATCGGCGGCACCGCTTGGGATTTCGCCAACGACGGCCGGGTCCCGCGCGGCAGCCTGGATCTGCTCGTCATCGAAGAGGCCGGCCAGTTCAGCCTGGCCAACACCATCGCCGTCGCACCCGCGGCGAGCAATCTGCTGCTGCTCGGCGACCCGCAGCAGCTGCCGCAGGTCAGCCAGGGCACCCACCCCGAGCCGGTCGACGAGTCGGCGCTGAGCTGGCTGGTCGAGGGCCGCCACACCCTGCCAGCCGAACGCGGCTATTTCCTCGACGTGTCGTACCGGATGCACCCGGCGGTGTGCGCTCCGGTATCGGCGCTGTCCTACGACAATCGACTGCTGGCGGCCGAAAGTGTCAGCGGCGCACGGCGATTGGCCGGTATCGAACCCGGTGTGCACCTGATCACGGTCGAGCACGAGGGCAATGCGACGGACAGTCCCGAGGAGGCCGAGGCGATCATCACCGCCATCGATGGCCTGGTGGGCAGGCAGTGGACCGACGAGGACGGCACGAAAACCCTTGGCCCCGAAGATGTCCTGATCGTGGCGCCGTACAACGCGCAGGTGGTACTGCTGCGCGAGCGGATGGACGCGGCGGGCTACGGTGACGTCCAGGTGGGTACCGTCGACAAATTCCAGGGGCGGCAGGCCCCCGTGGTGTTCGTCTCGATGACGGCGTCGTCCATCGCCGAGGTGCCCCGCGGCATGGGCTTTCTGCTGAACCGCAACCGGCTCAACGTGGCGATCAGCCGCGCCAAATACGCTGCCTACGTGGTGCGCTCGGCGCTGTTGACCGACTATCTCCCCTCGACGCCGGACGGGATGATCGAACTCGGCGCGTTCCTGTCGGTGACCGCCGGGAGCACGGGGTGACGCTCCTCGCCGAACTGACCGCGATCGTCGGCACCGGGTACGTCACGACCGATCCCGACGTGCTCGCCGGACGCGTCGTCGACCAGACCGGGCGCTACCGCGGCCAGGCCCAGGCGCTGGTCCGCCCCGGCAGCGAGGACGAGGTTGCCGCAGTGCTGCGCGCGTGCCGCGATGCGGGCGCCTGCGTCACGGTGCAGGGCGGGCGGACGTCACTCGTGGCCGGCACCGTCCCCGAGCACGACGACATTCTGCTCTCCACCGAACGGTTGTCGGCGGTCGGAGCTGTCGACACCGAGGAACGTCGCATCCGGGTCGGCGCCGGAGCGACCTGCGCCGCGGTGCAGCGCGCCGCGACCGCTGCAGGCCTGGTGTTCGGCGTCGACCTCGCGTCCCGCGATTCGGCCACCGTCGGCGGCATGGCGTCGACCAATGCCGGCGGCCTGCGGACCGTGCGCTACGGCAATATGCGCGAACAGATTCTGGGCCTCGAGGTGGCGTTGCCCGACGGCACGCTGGTGCACCGGCACAGCCAGGTGCGCAGCGACAACACCGGTTACGACCTGACCTCGTTGTTCGTCGGCGCGGAAGGCACGCTCGGGGTCATCACCGGCCTCGACCTACGGCTGCACCCCGTCCCGCCCCATCGGGTGACCGCGGTGGCCGGGTTCGACGACCTCGACGCCCTGATCACCACCGGGCGAAGGCTCCGGGACACCGACGGCATCGCGGCACTGGAACTGGTCGACACGCGTGCCAGCGCCCTGACCGCGGAGCACCTCGGTGTGCACGCCGCCGTCGGCGGCGCCTGGCAGCTGCTGGTCGAAATGGCCGGTGACACCGACCAATCCGACATTCTGGCCGACGTGTTGGGCGATGCGGAGCTGACCCGAGAACCCGCGGTGGGCGTCGACGTCAGCGCACAGCAGCGGCTGTGGCAGGTCCGCGAAGCCATCGGCGAGGTGCTGGGCTGGTATGGCCCGCCACTGAAATTCGATGTGTCGCTGCCACTTTCCTCGGTCGCACGGTTTGCCCGTGCGGCGGTGGCGGTCACCGAAGCGCACGCGCCCGAGGCCATCCCCGTACTGTTCGGCCATATCGGCGAGGGCAACCTGCATCTGAACCTGGTGCGCTGCAACGTCTCCGGCGAAACCGAACGAGCCCTCTACACCGCGATGATGAACCTAATCGCCGACTGCGGTGGCAACGTCAGCTCCGAACACGGCGTCGGCACCCGCAAGCGCGACTACCTGACCATGTCGCGCACCGACGCCGACGTCGCGGCCATGCGCACGGTGAAGGTGGCGTTCGACCCGACCGGGTACCTCAACCCCGCGGTGCTGTTCCGCTGATCCGGTCCCAGAGGCTCCGGTAGCGTCAATATGGTGCGCCGATTCGCCGTGGTTGTTGCTCTCGGGCTGCCCTTGCTCGCGATCACCTCAGCACCCGACGGCCACGCCGCCCCGGCCTGCGGCACCACCGATCCGAGCCGCGCGCCCGCGGTCATCACCGGGTTCGACGGCTACGCGGCGGTGAACGTCTGCGATTACGCGGGGCCCAAGCATTACGGCTGGTCGTCGTACCGGTTCAAGACCGCCGGCGGCGTGCACTGCGAGCTGTACGACGGACCGAACTCGTGGCAGTACTACTCCAGCATCACGTGCTGGGGGAAGCTGCCGGGCGTACCCGCGGACGTGACCCAGGTGGAAGTCGCGGCCGGCAGCGTGGCGAGTTTCGGCCAGGCCGATGTGAAGCAGAAGGAAACGCAAAACGGTGGCGTGCCCGTCGACCCGGCCAGTTACCGGGAGCTGGCCCCCGGCCAGAAGATCGTCGTCCCCGGTGCCAAAGGCTCGGTCGACGAGAACGACGAAGTGTGCGCGACGGCGGGCGACGGCGCCCTCACCTGTGAAATCCAGAATCCCGGCGAGGCCTGGGGCCAGGACCGGAAGACCCACGGTTTCGTGCTGTCTGCGCAGGGCAGCCGCGTCTACTGAGCACGCGCAGAGACCGCCGCTGAGGCATCCGCGAGTGTGCGGACAGATCACAGATCTGCCGTTCCACGCGCACTGATTGCACACTCGCATGGATTGGTGGCGATCCTGCGGCACGAGCGTGCGAAGAGATCACCGATTCAGCGATTTCGGCGATCTGACTGCACGCTCGCGAACCGATCTTGACTCACATCGAATGCAAACCGTAGACGCCTGGGTCGTCGGCCTCGTCGTCTTCGCGGTAATGCCGCCCCCGGCGCGGTGCCGAAGGCGCCTCAGCTTTCATGACCTCCGGCCGACGCGGGCTGTGCCAGTGGTCGACGCGCATCGGGATAGGTGAGGTGCGCGGCTCGTCGGCGGCTTCGGACTCGTAATGCGCGTAGTCCTCGTCGGGTTCGGCGGGCACGTCGTACCAGTCCCACGGGTCGGAATCGTCCACGGCGTCGAACTCGGTGCGGTCGACGGTGTACTCGACGTAGTCGTCGTCATCGGGAAAGTAATTGGGCTCGGGCGGCTCCGGGACGGAGGTCCGGGGCCGCACCAGCGGCGCCGCCGTCGCCTGACCCCGCAGGAACAGTGCGGCGACGACCCCGAACAACGCGACGAACGCCGGCAGCAGCAGCGACTGCGACATCGCGGTGGCGAACGGCTCGTGCAGGAACGGCGGCAGGGTCACCGGTGTGCCTTCGCCGGCGACGGGCCGTCCGCCGGTCGGCATCTCGGCGCTGATCCGGGACGTCATGTAGGCGGCCATGCCGGCGCTGCCGAGTACCGAACCGACCTGCCGCGTCGCGTTGTAGACGCCGGATCCGGCGCCGGCCAGCCGCGGCGGCAGGTTGCGGGTGGCGGTGGCCGCCAAGGGCGACCAGATGAACGCCATGCCGATGCCCATGGCGATGAACGGCAGCACCAGCTGCCACAGCGGGGTATCGGGGGTCAGCCCGAACGACAGCCACGTCAGCCCGATCGCCAGCGCCGAAAAGCCCGATCCGACGATCGGCTGCGGCGGATGGCGGTCGATGAGCTTGCCCACGAGCGGCGCCAGCATCCCGGACACCACCGCCATGGGCGCGGTGAGCAGAGCCGACTCCGTCGCGCTCAGGCCGAGGACGGCCTGCGCATGGAACATCACCGGCAGGATCATCGCGGTGACGCAGAAGCCGATGGTGGCCACGGCCACGTTGGACAGGCAGAAGTCGTTGTCGTGGAACACCGTGAGCGGGATCAGCGGCTCGTCCGGGTTGACCGACTGCCAGTACACGAAGGCGGCCATGAAGCCCAGGCCGGCGAGGATCACCAGCCAGATCCACCAGGCCCAGTCGTGGGTCTGCCCCTCCTGCAGGCCGAACACGATGCCGAACATGCCGACGCCCGACAGCACCACGCCGAGGATGTCGAAGCGGTGCCGCTCGGTCGGCAACTGCGGGACCAGCACCCAGGCCAGAGCCAGGCCGACGATGCCGATCGGCACGTTGACGAAGAAGATCCACTGCCAGCCGAGGTGGTCGACCAGGACGCCACCGGCCAGCGGGCCGACCAGCGTCGCCACCCCGGCCGTGGCACCCCACACGCTCATGGCCGCGCCCCGGCGTTCGGGCGGGAAGATTCGCGTGATCGTGGACAGGGTCTGCGGCGTCAACAGCGCCGCGCCCAGACCCTGCACGACGCGTGCGGCGATCAGCATCCCGATGCTGCCGGACAAACCGCACCACAACGACGCCAGCGTGAACACCGCCAGGCCCGTCAGGTACAAATTGCGGGGCCCGAAGCGGTCACCGAGCCGGCCCGCGACGAGCAGCGGTACCGCATACGCCAGCAGGTAAGCGCTGGTCACCCAGATGACACCGTCGTAGTCGGTGCCGAGCTTCTGCATGATGACGACGTTGGCGACGGCAACGATCGTGGAATCGACCAGGATCATGAAGAAGCCGAACATCATGGCCCAGAGGGCATGCCACGGCCGACTCACTTGCGCAGCACTCACCGACGAACTCCGGCGGAAATCAACGTATGCATGCAGTCGGTATCAAGTCTGGTGGCCGGCCGATGTGCCGGTCTCGACTTCGACGCTACGGACAGTCGCGGATCCGAACAAGTCAGCAGTTCGGCGCCGCGACCACAGACCTAATGGCGGTGGCGTTCGTGTCCCGATTCGCCCTTGTCGCCGACGGCCAGCAGTGCGAACAGGGCGACCACGACGCCCGTCGTCATCACGCCCGCGAGCGCCAACTCACCGTTGCCCAGCGCGCCGACGAGCGGCGCCACTGCCGCGCCGAGCCCGAACTGGGCGGCACCCAGCGCGGCCGCAGCGGTGCCGGCGGCATCCGGGTGACGAGCCAGCGCGACGGCAGGTGTGTTCGGAATCACGAGCCCCATCGCGGCCAGCATGGCCCACACCGGGATCAGGAAACCGGCCAGCCCGCCCACATGCAGTACGGCCAGCGCGACGAACACGAGGCCGAACACCGACGCGGCGATCAGGGCGACCACAGCGATCTTCTGCGGCTCGAACCGGCGCAGCAGCACGACGTTGAACTGCGTGGAACCGATCAGCGCGATGGCACCGGCCGCGAACACCAGGGCGAAGGTCTGCTGATCCAGGCCGTAGCGGCCCTGCAGCACGAACGCGGCCCCCGCGATGTACGCGAACAGGCCCGACATGCCCAGGGCACCGACGAGGACCAGCACCACGAAACGGATATCGCTCAGCACCTCGACGTACGTCCGCAGGATGGCGCGCAGTTGCAGCGGGCGCCTGTCGGCGACCGCGAGGGTCTCGGGCAGGGCCAGCACCGCCACCGCCAGGATCGCGCCGCCCAGCACGGCGAGCGCGGCGAACACCCAGTGCCACGAACCGCGCAGCAGCACGGCCGCACCCAGCGATGGCGCCAGCACCGGCGCCACGCCGAGGACCAGGATCAACCGCGACATCACGACGGCCGCGACCGACTCTTCGAACAGGTCGCTCACGACAGCGACGGCCACCACAGATGCCGCGGCGGCACCCACACCCTGCAGCGCGCGGGCGATGCCCAGCACCTCGATGTTCGGCGCGAACAGGCACAGCAGCGAGGCCGCCATGTGCAGCAGGATGCCGGCGACCAGCGGGCGCCGACGGCCCAGCGCGTCCGACAGCGGACCGACGATCAGCTGGCCGAGGGCCAGGCCGCCCAGCGTCCCGGTCAGCGTCAGCTGCGCGACCGACGACGACAACCCCAGCTCAGAGGCGATGCGGGGCAGCGCCGGCAGGTACATGTCGATGGTCAGCGGGCCGAGTGCGACCAACAGGCCCAGCACCACGATCATCCGGGTACGGCTCGGCGCCGGACGTACTTCCGGGGCCTCGGCGGGCACGCCACTGTCGGTCGCGTCGCCTACCGCTGTCAGATCCACAAGGGGCGATGCTGCCATGAATATGGTTAGCAATGCATACCGGTTTTTTCTTCCCGGCAAATCGGCAGCATTCAGATGTGATCGCCGGCTCAGCTGGTGCCGGGCACTCAGATGGCACGCCGATCGTTGACCACGCGTTAGCCTGAATTCCTGTGTACGGAGATGGAGAGGCCGGCCGATGAGTGCTCGCTCCAGCATGAAGGGGCAGTTGCCTGTGAAGCATGACGCCCACACCGAGAACCCTGGCGCTGCCGCCAAGGCGCTCTCGCACATCCTCGAGGGCGGGGCCCGGGTGCAGGCGCCGGCTGTGGCCGCCTACGTGAACCGGCTACGGGAGCACAACCCCGGTGCCACCCCGGCCGAGATCATCACCAAGCTCGAGAAGCACTACATGGCCGCGACCATGGCCAGCGGTGCCGCCGTCGGATCGGCCGCGGCCTTCCCCGGCATCGGCACGCTCGTCGCGATGTCGGCGGTTGCCGGTGAGACCGTGGTGTTCCTCGAAGCGACCGCGGTGTTCGCCCTCGCGGTGGCCGAAGTGCACGGCATCCCGGTCACCGAGCGGGAGCGTCGTCGCGCGCTGGTGCTCGCCGTTCTCGTCGGTGATGAAGGCAAGCACGCCATCGGAGACTTGCTCGGCACCGGCCGCACCAGCGGCGCGTGGCTGGCCGACGGCGCGGCGACCGTACCGCTACCGGCTGTCTCGCAATTGAATTCGCGGCTGCTGAAGTTCTTCGTGAAGAAGTACACACTCAAGCGCGGCGCCATCGCCTTCGGCAAGCTGCTGCCGGTGGGCGTCGGCGCGGTGATCGGCGGCGTCGGCAACCGGTTGATGAGTAAGAAGATCATCGAGAACGCCCGCGCGGCGTTCGGGCCCGCCCCCGCGCGGTGGCGCCAGACGCTGCTCGTGCTGCCCGAGGCGCGGGATAGCAAACCCTCCGCAGATTGATCCACCAATAGGTGGGCTTCCGCCGTCCGCGGAATCGGCCGACGGGTTAGCCTTAGGCGGCACGGGGGCGGGCGACCGCCAACACAACAGAGGGCGGGTACGCCGGGCTGAGGTCCGGCGCTCGTCGGACAGAAGGAAACGAGGCGAATAGCGGCCGTGAGCACATCACCTTCACCATTCGGTCAGAACGAGTGGCTGGTCGAAGAGATGTATCGCAAATTCCGTGAGGACCCGTCCTCGGTGGACCCGAGTTGGCACGACTTCCTTCGTGACTACAACCCCGAACCCATCACGGACACAACGGATTCCGTAACCGTGGCAACCCCGGCGCCCGCCGCCGCACCCGCGGCTCCGGCGGCCGCGCCGGCTCCCGCCGCGGCCCCTGCCGCTCCGGCTGCCCCGGCCGCCGCGCCTGCCAAGGCCGCCCCCGCCAAGGCTGCCCCCGCCAAGGCCGCCGCCGGACCCGCGCCCGCAGAGGACTCCGAGACGCAGACGCTGCGCGGCGCCGCGGCCGCCGTCGTCAAGAACATGAACGCGTCGCTGGACGTGCCGACCGCCACGAGCGTGCGCGCCATCCCCGCGAAGCTGATGATCGACAACCGCGTCGTCATCAACAACCACCTCAAGCGCACCCGCGGCGGCAAGATCAGCTTCACCCACCTGCTGGGCTACGCGATCGTCCAGGCCGTCAAGCAGTTCCCGAACATGAACCGGTACTTCGCCGAGGTCGACGGCAAGCCGACGGCCGTCACACCGGCGCACACCAACCTCGGTCTGGCCATCGACCTGCAGAACAAGGACGGCTCGCGCCAGCTCGTCGTCGCAGCCATCAAGCGTTGCGAGACAATGCAATTCGGCCAGTTCATCGCCGCGTACGAAGACATCGTCCGGCGGGCCCGCGACGGCAAGCTGACCGCCGAGGACTTCAGCGGCGTCACCATCTCGCTGACCAACCCGGGCACCATCGGCACCGTGCACTCGGTGCCGCGCCTGATGCGCGGCCAGGGCGCCATCATCGGCGCCGGCGCCATGGAGTACCCGGCCGAGTTCCAGGGCGCGAGCGAAGAGCGCATCGCAGAGCTCGGCGTCGGCAAGCTCATCACCCTGACGTCGACCTACGACCACCGCATCATCCAGGGCGCCGAGTCCGGTGACTTCCTGCGCACCGTGCACCACCTGCTGCTCGACGACGACTTCTACGACGAGATCTTCCGCGAGCTGGGCATCCCCTACGAGCCGGTGCGCTGGCGCATCGACAACCCGGACTCGATCGCCCACAAGAACGCCCGCATCATCGAGCTGATCGCGGCCTACCGCAACCGCGGTCACCTGATGGCCGACATCGACCCGCTGCGGCTGGACAAGACCCGCTTCCGCAGCCACCCCGACCTCGACGTCAACACCCACGGCCTGACGCTGTGGGACCTGGACCGCGAGTTCAAGGTCGACGGCTTCGCCGGCAAGCAGTTCATGAAGCTGCGCGACGTGCTGTCGGTGCTGCGCGACGCCTACTGCCGCCACGTCGGTGTCGAGTACACCCACATCCTCGAACCCGAGCAGCAGAAGTGGCTGCAGGAGCGCGTCGAGGTCAAGCACGACAAGCCCACGGTCGGCGAGCAGAAGTACATCCTGTCCAAGCTCAACGCCGCCGAGGCCTTCGAGACCTTCCTGCACACCAAATACGTTGGGCAGAAACGCTTCTCGCTGGAAGGCGCGGAGGCCGTCATCCCGATGATGGACGCCGCCATCGACCAGGCGGCCGAACACAACCTCGACGAAGTGGTCATCGGCATGCCGCACCGCGGCCGCCTCAACGTGCTGGCCAACATCGTCGGCAAGCCGTACTCGAAGATCTTCAGCGAATTCGAGGGCAACCTGAACCCGGCGCTGGCGCACGGCTCCGGCGACGTCAAGTACCACCTCGGCGCCACCGGCCACTACCTGCAGATGTTCGGCGACAACGAGATCGACGTGTCGCTGGTCGCCAACCCCAGCCACCTCGAGGCCGTCGACCCGGTTCTGGAGGGCCTGGTCCGTGCCAAGCAGGACCTGCTCGTCGGCGACGAGCACGACGACAGCGACGCCCATGGCCGCTTCTCGATCATGCCGATGATGCTGCACGGCGACGCCGCGTTCGCCGGCCAGGGTGTGGTCGCCGAGACCCTCAACCTGGCGCTGCTCAAGGGCTACCGCACCGGCGGCACCGTCCACATCATCGTGAACAACCAAATCGGATTCACCACGGCGCCAACGGATTCGCGCTCCAGCGAGTACTGCACCGACGTGGCGAAGATGATCGGCGCGCCGATCTTCCACGTCAACGGCGACGACCCCGAGGCCTGCGCCTGGGTGGCCCGCCTCGCCGTCGACTTCCGTGAGGCGTTCAAGAAGGACGTCGTCATCGACATGCTGTGCTACCGCCGCCGCGGTCACAACGAGGGCGACGACCCGTCGATGACCCAGCCGTACATGTACGACGTCATCGACACCAAGCGTGGCGTCCGCAAGACCTACACCGAAGCCCTCATCGGCCGTGGTGACATCTCCATGAAAGAGGCCGAAGACGCCCTGCGCGACTACCAGGGCCAGCTGGAGCGGGTCTTCAACGAGGTCCGCGAGCTCGAGAAGCACGAGCTCGCGCCCAGCGAGTCGGTGGAAACCGACCAGACCATCCCGCAGCGCCTGCTGACGGCGGTCGACAAGTCGCTGCTGGCCCGCATCGGCGACGCGCACCTGGCGGTGCCAGAGGGCTTCAACGTCCACCCGCGCGTCAAGCCGGTGCTGGAGAAGCGCCGCGAGATGGCCTACGAGGGCAAGATCGACTGGGCGTTCGCCGAGCTGCTCGCCCTGGGCTCGATGGTCGCCGAGGGCCGGCTGATCCGGTTCTCCGGACAGGACACGCAGCGCGGCACCTTCACGCAGCGGCACGCGGTGCTCATCGACCGCGTCACCGGCGAGGAGTTCACCCCGCTGCAACTGCTGGCCACCAACACCGACGGCACCCCGACCGGCGGCAAGCTGCTGATCTACAACTCGGCGCTGTCGGAGTTCGCCGCGGTGGGCTTCGAGTACGGCTACTCGGTGGGCAACCCCGACGCCATGGTGTTGTGGGAAGCCCAGTTCGGTGACTTCGTCAACGGCGCGCAGTCGATCATCGACGAGTTCATCAGCTCCGGCGAGGCCAAGTGGGGCCAGCTGTCCGACGTCGTGCTGCTGCTGCCGCACGGCCACGAAGGCCAGGGCCCGGACCACACGTCGGGCCGCATCGAGCGGTTCCTGCAGGTGTGCGCCGAAGGTTCGATGACGGTCGCCATGCCGTCGACCCCGGCCAACTACTTCCACCTGCTGCGCCGGCACGGTCTCGACGGCATCCACCGCCCGCTGATCGTCTTCACCCCGAAGTCCATGCTGCGCAACAAGGCCGCGGTCAGCGACATCAAGGACTTCACCGAGATCAAGTTCCGCTCGGTGCTCGAGGAGCCGACCTACGAAGACGGCGTCGGCGACCGGTCGAAGGTCACCCGGGTGCTGCTCACCAGCGGCAAGCTGTACTACGAGCTGGTGGCGCGCAAAGCCAAGGACAAGCGCGATGACATCGCGATCGTGCGCATCGAGCAGCTGTACCCGCTGCCCAAGCGCCGGCTCAACGCCACGCTGGACCAGTACCCGAACGTGCAGCAGTACTTCTGGGTGCAGGAAGAGCCGGCCAACCAGGGCGCCTGGCCGACCTTCGGCCTGAGCCTGCCCGAATTGCTGCCCGAGAAGCTGACCGGCATCAAGCGCATCTCCCGCCGGGCCATGAGCGCGCCGTCGTCGGGCAGCTCGAAGGTGCACGCCATCGAGCAGCAGGCGATCATCGACGAGGCGTTCGCCCCGTAGCGTCGAACCTGAGCTTGGGTGCGAACTTCCGCCGGAATTTCGCACCCAAGCTCATTTTCGGCTGAGTATGGGCTCGCTTGTGGGCCAATGCAGCGCCGGCCACCGCAACACGGTCGGCATCGAATCCCGCCGGCGGGCCGGACAGCCCCAGCAGTGCCTGCAGCAGCGTGTCCTCGGCATCGGCCAGCGCCCTCCGGGTGAGGTCCGACGGCTCGGCCCCCACTCGACCGGGTCGCCGCTGTGGTCCCGCGGCCCAGGGCCGCACCACGTCATCGCCGACTCGTCCGACAGCCGACCTGATGGCGGCCAACTCCCGAGCCAGCACGCTGGGCGCCGGGTAGGCGCCGTCGCGTTCCAGCATGACGGCGGGCAGCACGGTTCGGCTCGCGAGCTCGGCGAGCAGATCCAGGATCGGCTCGGCGACGTCGGCGGTGTGGGTGTCGTGCCAGATGCCGTCGCGCAAGGCTCCCCCGGCGACGTGCACATAGGCGATCCGATCCAACGGCAACGTGTCGAGCGCAGCGATCGGATCAGCACCGAAGTTGACGGCGGACGTGTACAGGTTGGCCACGTCCAGCAGCAGGAGCGCGCCCGTGCGCTCGATGATCTCGCACAGGAACTGCGCTTCGGTGAACTCGTCGTCGGGCCAGGACACGACGGAGGCCACGTGTTCGAGGGCCAGCGGGACGGCCAACGCGTCCTGAGCGATCCGGACATTGGCCACGACGACGTCGAGCGCGGCACGGCTACGCGGCACCGGCAGGAGATGCCCGGCCTCGCGGTTTCCGGCGCGCACGAAGGCGATGTGCTCGCTCACCAACGGGGCACCCAGGGCCGCCGCACACGCGCCGAGGTGCTCGAGCCGGGCGGGGTCGGGCCGCTCCGCACCGCCCAACGAGAGCGAAATTCCATGTGGCACAACGGGAATTCCGCGACTACGGACCGCCTCCAGCGAAGCCGGCAGGGCGCCGGGCCGGATGCCTTCGGCGATCACCTCCATGAACTCGACACCGGGCAGTCGCTCGATGGTGAGGTCGATCTCGGGCCGCCAGCCGATACCGACGGCAGGCCCGGGAGCTCCGGTGGTCATCCGCCGCACCCGCCGCAGCCGCCACAGCCACCGCCGCCGCATCCCCCACCGCCACCGCCGCAGCTGCTGCCGCTGCCGCAACCGCCGCCGCCCGCGACACCGACGCTGCCGAGCAACGAGGTACGCAGATCGTCGTCGGTCAGCGCGACGAACCCGAGCAGCGCGACGCCGACCACCTGTGCCTGACGGGCCGCATCGGTGCGTCCGGTCTCGGCCGCAGGTTCGGTCAGGGCCACCCCGGACTCATACCGGTTGCGCATGCCCTGCAGGGCGAGTTGCCCTTCGGCGGACGGGCGGTGTGCCGCATCGGCAAGGAACGCGCGCACCAGGACGAGTGTCGACAGACCGGTTGCCACCAGGAAAACGAACAGCAGAAGGACCTTGTGGTGCAGCTCGATGCCGTTGATCAACCGGAGCACACCGACGACCCACACCGCGCACGGCAGCAGCGCACACGCCCGCAGGATGGTGGTCGACCCGCTGTCGAGAAGCAGGCCCCGGGCACGCAACCGCTCACCGATCGCCACGATCCGGGGATGCTTGCGCAGCCGCTTCATCGCCGTCTTCCGGCGGTGCGTGGCGGACACGCCGTCGGCGACGGCAGCGTCCACGTCGTCGATCAGCGTGGCGCCGGCGGCGACGGTGAGCGTGCCGCCGCGGGAAACCAGAAGCCGGTCGCTCAAGGCCAGGTTCGCGATCGCCGTGCTGACGGTACGGCCCGGCCCGCCGGCCAGATATGCAGTCTCATAAGGGTCCAGTAGCGGTCGCGGATTCGGGGCATCGGTTTCCGCAGTTCCCGAGCGCGTCAACACGGCCCGGAAGCCGTACATCAACGCCAGCGCAAGCAGATACGTGACGAGATAGACGCCCAGAAACTGCGGTCCGGTCAGGCCCCACGATGCTGTCATCGGAATCAACTCCCTGCCGTCGGGTCGAAGAAGAGAAGCAATGCAGCGAGCGTCGCGGCAGGGGCGGCGTGCGTCGATGAAAATGGGCCCGCACCGGCCATTTCCTAGCATGATTCACAGGTTGAGGGCGGTTTGGTACCGTTTGGTACCGCAGCTCTCGCAGCGCCACCCGGTGCTATCCGACACCGGCGGTACCGGCTACTGTCGCTAGCAGCACGCGCATCGACCACAAGGGAGTAAACATGTCGGGCTTCGCCGGGAAAGTCTGTGTCGTCACCGGAGCCGGATCGGGTATCGGTCAGGCCCTCGCCATCGAGCTCGCCCGCTCGGGCGCCAAGCTGGCGATCAGTGACGTCAACACGGAGGGCCTCGCCGAGACCGAGGAGCGGATCAAGGCCATCGGCGCCCCCGTCAAAGCCGACCGCCTCAACGTCACCGAGCGCGAGGCCTTCGCCCTCTACGCCGACGCCGTCGCCGAGCACTTCGGCAAGGTCAACCAGATCTACAACAACGCCGGCATCGCCTTCACCGGCGACATCGAGGTCAGCCAGTTCAAGGACATCGAACGGGTCATGGACGTCAACTTCTGGGGCGTCGTCAACGGCACCAAGGAATTCCTGCCGCACCTCATCGCCTCCGGCGACGGGCACGTCGTCAACGTCTCGAGCGTCTTCGGCCTGTTCGCCGTCCCCGGCCAGGCCGCCTACAACGCCTCCAAGTTCGCCGTCCGCGGCTTCACCGAGGCGCTGCGCCAGGAGATGAAGCTCGCCGGCCACCCCGTCAAGGTCACCACCGTGCACCCCGGTGGCGTGAAGACCGGCATTGCGCGCAACTCCACCGCGGTCGAAGGCATCGACCCGAAGGAACTGGCCAAGACCTTCGACGCGAAGCTGGCCAAGACCACGCCCGAACGCGCCGCCAAGATCATCCTGGAGGCCGTCCGCAAGGGCCACGCCCGCGTGCTCGTCGGACCGGACGCCAAGCTGCTGGACCTCATCATCCGGGCCACCGGCTCGGGCGCATACCAGGATCTGTTCTCCCGCGTCACGTCCCGCGTGATGCCGTCGCGCTCGCACTGACACCCACCACCCAACGCAAAGGAGCGGTCATGGAGGGATTCGCCGGCAAGGTCTGTGTGATCACCGGAGCCGGGTCGGGTATCGGTCAGGCGCTGGCCATCGAGCTGGCGCGCTCGGGTGCGTCGCTGGCGATCAGTGACATCGACACCGAGGGCCTGGCCAAGACCGAGGAACAGGTCAAGGCCATCGGCGCGCCGGTGAAAGCCGACCGGCTCAACGTCGCCGAGCGGGAGGCCTTCGAGCTCTACGCCGACGAGGTGGTCAAGCACTTCGGCAAGGTCAACCAGATCTACAACAACGCCGGCATCGCCTTCACCGGTGATCTCGAGGTCAGCCAGTTCAAGGACATCGAACGGGTCATGGACGTCGACTTCTGGGGCGTCGTGAACGGCACCAAGGTCTTTCTGCCGCACCTGATCGCCTCGGGTGACGGGCACGTCGTCAACGTCTCGAGCATCTTCGGCCTGTTCGCGGTGCCCAGCCAATCCGCTTACAACGCAGCCAAATTCGCCGTCCGCGGCTTCACCGAGGCGCTGCGCCAGGAGATGAAGCTCGCCGGGCATCCGGTGAAGGTCACCACGGTGCACCCCGGCGGCATCAAGACGAACATCGTGCGCAACTCGACCGCGGCGTCCGACATCGACTCCGCGGGCCTGAACAAGCTCTTCGACAGGGCGGCCCTGACCACGCCCGAACGCGCCGCACAGATCATTCTCGAGTCGGTCCGCAAGGGCCACGCCCGGGTGCTGGTCGGGCCCGACGCCAAGATCGTCGACGTGATCGTCCGCATCACCGGGTCGGGCGCCTACCAGGGCCTCTTCGCGGCCATCGCCGGACGGGTGCTGCCGAAGCTCGGTTGACTCCCGGGCCCAGTCGTTCGACTCCTGCCCTCGGGCGCCGAGACACGGAGTGGACTTGTTCACCAACAGCGGCGCGGCGATAAGTCCCTGAGTGCAACCGGGACGACGATCCGCGAGTTGTTGTTGAAGCCAGGGACGTTTCGCGGCGCGGAACGGTGCGTGGCTTCAATCAGGACGGCTACTGCTCCCCCGTGATTGAAACCACGCACTTCGCACCAGGGTCACCCACTACTGGTGAGCAGCGCGAGGGCATGTGAACCCCTGACCGCGGATTGCCCGCGCGGCTAGTGGTCCAGCGGGTGCTGGGCCAGCCACGCACCCGCCACGGCTGCCGGATCGGCACCCTTGTCGACCTGACCGATCATGTCGGTCAGCGTCGCGGTGTCCAGTTCGCCGGCAATGCCGTTGAGCGCCAACACCTGTTGCTCGGCCAGGACATTGCGCCGGTACAAGGGCACCACGTTCTCGGCGCGGATCAGCGACGTCCGGTCGGTCAGCACCGTCACCCCGGACGGTACCGCGGGCGCCGCCGTCGAGGTCCAGGCCACCGTCACCGCACCCGCCTGCAACGCGGCGAAAAGGCTTGCGCTGTCCTTGAATTCACGAGCGGCCGGCAGGATGCAGTCCCCCACCCGAGCCGGATGCGCGTCGCCCGTCACCACCCCGACGGACAATCCGCCGCAGTGCCCCGGCAGCGCCGCGACATCCCGCTTGCCCCAGCGGTCCGCGGTCGCCGCGGTGACCGCGACGGCCGGCTTGTCCTGTGCCGACGCCGTGTAGTCGGCGGCGGCGATACCTTCGGGCAGCGCCGAGATCATCGACCGGTACACCTGCTCGTCGGCCCGTGCCGTGGCATGCGGGACGAATCTGACGAGCAGTTCACCGGTCAGCCCGGGCGCCACCGTCACATCGGCGGAGTCAAGTGCCGCAACAGGATCCGGGACCAGGTGCACCCGGGTCGGGATACCGAAGTACCCCAGCGCCGCCGAGTACAGATGCGCGAGCAGTTTCGACTCGGCGGTCGGCGCCGCGCCGACGGTCAACCCCGGAGGCCCCGGCACGGACTGCCCGCTGCTGCAGCCCGCCGTCGCCGCGGTGAGCAGTGCGGCCAGCGCCACACCGCCCGCCGCGACCCGGCGGCTCATGGTGTTCAGGCTTGCGAGGCAGCCGCCACCGCGGCCGCCACGGCCGGCCCCACGCGCGGGTCGAGCGCGCTGGGCACGATGTAGTCGACCGACAGATCGTCACCGACGACCGAGAAGATGGCTTCTGCGGCAGCCACTTTCATGGCCTCGGTGATCCGGCGGGCACCGGCGTCCAGGGCGCCGCGGAACACGCCCGGGAACGCCAGCACGTTGTTGATCTGGTTCGGGAAGTCGCTGCGACCGGTCGCCACCACCGCGGCGTACTTGCGCGCGACATCCGGGTGGATCTCCGGGTCCGGGTTGGACAGGGCGAACACGATGCTGTTGGGCGCCATCTCGGCGATGAATTCCTCGGGCACCAGGCCGGCCGAGACACCGAGGAAGACGTCGGCGCCGTCGAGCGCCTCGGCGATGCCACCGGTGACGCCACGGGGGTTGGTGCGGCCGGCGAGTTCGGCCTTGAAGGAGTTCAGGTCGTTACGACCGGAGTGCACGACACCCTTGCTGTCGAGGACGATGATGTCGCGAATGCCGCTGGCCAGCATGATGTTGGTGCAGGCCACACCGGCCGCACCGGCGCCGGAGACCACGACCTTGAGGTTGTGCATGTCGCGCTCGAGCACCTTGGTGGCGCCCAGCAGCGCGGCGAGGACCACGATGGCGGTGCCGTGCTGGTCGTCATGCATGACGGGGCAGTCCAGCGCCTCGATGACGCGGCGCTCGATCTCGAAACATCGCGGCGCGGAGATGTCCTCCAGGTTGACGGCGCCGAACGTCGGACGCAGCCGGATCAGGGTCTCGACGATCTCGTCGGGGTCCTTGGTGTCCAGCACGATCGGGATGGAGTCGAGACCGCCGAAGGTCTTGAACAGGGCGCTCTTGCCCTCCATGACCGGCAGCGAGGCCGCCGGACCGATATCGCCGAGGCCCAGCACGGCACTACCGTCGCTGACGACCGCGACCAGGCGATTGGCCCAGGTGTACTTCTTGGCCAGGGTCGCGTCGGCCGCGATGGCACGGCTGACCTGCGCGACGCCGGGGGTGTAGGCGATCGACAACGCACGCTGGGTATCCAGCGGCTCGTTGAGGGCTACGGAGAGCTTGCCCCCTTCGTGGGCGGCGAAAATTTCCGCATCTTCGATGACCACCTGGGGTGTGCGCACAGCACCTGACTTATCTGACACCGCGTCAGGCTACTTCACTCAATTGTTACTCGCCGGTTCCGCGTAGCATTTGCGACTGGTCTACAGATCCGAGAAGTCCGCCCCACGGGAGGTCAGCCGCATGCCCTCGTTCCGCGCGCTCCAACCATCGAACTTCCGTCCCGTCCCGAAAAAGACGCACGCCGGCCCCGATGCCAGCTCCATCCACGTTCCGGTCGCCCGCGCCACTGTCGACTGCGGCGTCTACTCCATGGGCGCGCGGCTGCCCGGCAAGTACACCCACGGTGCCGCCGTCGCCAAGGTGCGCGAACTGCGCGCGGCCGGCGCCGAGGCCTTCGTGTGGATCGGGCTCCACGAGCCCGACCAGCACCAGATGCAGGCCGTCGCCGATGTCTTCGGGCTGCACGAACTGGCCGTCGAAGACGCGGTCTGCGCCCATCAGCGGCCCAAGCTGGAACGGTACGACCAGACCCTGTTCCTGGTGCTCAAGACGGTCAGCTACGTTGAACACGAGTCCGTGGCCAATGCCCGCGAGATCGTCGAGACCGGCGAGATCATGGTGTTCGTCGGGCCCGACTTCGTCGTCACCGTGCGGCACGGCGAGCACAGCGGACTGGCCGGTGTGCGGCACCGGCTCGACGAGTCGCCCACCATCCTCACGCTGGGGCCGTACGCGGTGATGCACGCCATCGCCGACCATGTGGTGGACAGCTACCTCGAAGTCACCGCGCTGGTCGAGACCGACATCGACACCATCGAACAGAGCGTCTTCTCCTCACACACCCAGACCGACATCGAGAGCATCTACCTGCTCAAGCGCGAAGTGGTCGAGCTGCGGCACTCGGTGAATCCGCTGACGATGGCGCTGCAGCGACTGCTGTCCGACCACAACGACCTGATCTCCAAAGAAGTCCGCCGTTACATCCGCGACGTCCACGACCACAACAGCCAGGCCGCCGATCAGATCACCGGGTTCGACGACATGCTGAGCTCACTGGTGCAGGCCGCGCTCGGCAAGGTCGGGATGGAACAGAACGCGGACATGCGCAAAATCTCGGCGTGGGTCGCCATCGCCGCGATGCCCACGATGATCGCCGGCATCTACGGCATGAACTTCGACAACATGCCCGAACTACATTGGCATTACGGCTATTTCGCCGTGCTGACGGTGATGGTGCTGGTGTGCACGGCGTTGTACCGGACGTTCCGCCACAACCACTGGCTGTAAGTCAGCTCGGGAGATGAGCGCGCGCCGTAGCCGCTGACGGCAATTCGCTTGGCACGCAGGGCCCGGGTTGGCTGATGTTGCCGTCCGGCCCAAAACCGATCTCGGATCGATTTTTCCTTGACGGCGACGATCGCCGACACCTAAACTCAATATCGAATCGAGTTTTGGTTTTACGAGCGGGCGGCCAGGAGGCAGCGAGAAATGACCAACCCACAGAGTGTCGACCGTGACGTCGACGTGGTCGTCGTAGGCGCCGGGCTGTCCGGCCTCACCGCGGCGTATCGGCTTTCCCAACAAGGACTTTCGGTAGTGGTACTCGAAGCCGGTGATCGGGTGGGCGGCCGGACCGTCAATGTCGACGTCGGCAACGGCGCCGTCACCGATGGTGGCGGTCAATGGATCGGCGCCCTGCACACGCGGATGTACGCGCTGATCGAAGAGCTGGGACTGTCGACCTTCCAGACGTACACCGCGGGAAACACCATCTACCTGCAGCACGGGAAGCGTCGCACCTACACGGGCACCATCCCGCCGCTGGGCCCCCTCGCCCTGCTCGACTTCGCGCAGGCCCAGTTCCGGCTGGAACGAATGGCCAAGCGGGTGCCCGCCAAGACACCGTGGACGGCGAAGAAGGCCGGCGCCTGGGACAGTACGACGCTCGGCCACTGGCTGGACACGAACTGCCTCGTCGACGAGGCACGACACCTGTTCACCACCTGCTTCACCATGATGTATGCCGAAGACCCGCACCGGGTCTCACTGCTCAAGGTGCTGCACCAGATCGCCACCTCGGGCGGAATCAGCTTCATGGTCAACACCCGAGACGGTGCACAGGACTCCCGGGTGGTCGGTGGCATGCAGCTGGTGTCCACGACGCTCGCCGACCGGCTGGATGACCGGGTGCTGCTGGACTCTCCCGTCACCGAGATTCACCAGCTCGACCACGAGGTGCTGGTCCGGTCGGCGCGTGCGGACGTGCGCTGTCGGCGCGTCATCGTGGCCATGAGCCCGGCCGACGCGGGCCGGATTCGTGTCACTCCCGAACTGCCGGTGCGTCGCTCGGCCCTGCAGCGGGCCTGGCACAACGGCACCGAAACCAAGGTGTTCGCGGTCTACGACAAGCCGTTCTGGCGCAAGCAGGGCTTCAACGGATCGGCCCTCACCGACCTGCCGATCGCGCATTTCGTGGTCGACAACTCCCCGGCGGACGGCAGTGTGGGCGTCTTGCTGGTCTTCGTCGGCACGGCAGGCGCAGGTCCGGGCTTCACCTGGACCGACGAGGTACTCAACGATCCCGCGGCGCGCCACGCGGCATTCGTGCGCGACCTGGTCACGCTGTTCGGCCCCGAAGCGGCGAATCCCGTTGAAGTGGTGGAGAAGTCCTGGGTCGACGAACCGTGGATCAACGGTTGTGTCGGCACGCGCGCACCGGGGGTGCTGACGGGATACACCGACGCCGCGACCGTCCCGGTGGATCGGCTGCACTGGGCCGGCACCGAGACCGCGCCCGAGTTCGAGAGCTACCTCGAAGGAGCGGTACGCGCGGCCGAACGCGCCGTGGCCGAGGTTCGCACCGCGCTGAGTGACACCGTCCTCTAGCAAAACGGACCGCCGGTGACAACCGTTCGGGCATGATCTTCCAATGAAAATTGGGCGCAGCTCCACCGTAGTCGCGTTGGTCGTTGCCAGTGGTGTGCTCACCGGCATCACCGCACCCGCCGCCCACGCCAATGGCGCGGACGCCGTGATCAGAGACCTCGAGGCCGAGGGCTACACCGTCAGGATCAACTGGCTCAACGGCAACAAGCCGGTGCTCCTGCCCCGCTGCACCGTGGTCCGCGTCAACAACCCGTCCTCCGACGAACCGGCCGAGGGTGACGTCGTGTGGGCCGACGTCACCTGTCCGAACAACACGTCCTAGGCCCGAGGTTCGGCGGCCCGGCGTCGCTGATCGAGGACGTCGACGCCGTCCTGCTGCCACGCATCCCGCATGGCGGCGGCGCCTTTGAGCCGCACCCAGGCGGCCTCGGTCGCGGTGATCGGTGTGGCGCTGAGGATCCGCACCGGCTGGTACGGCTCAGGCAGCTCGACGTCACCGATCTCGCTGACGCCCAACAGGAATGCGGTGAACGCCGCCCCCTGCCAGACCGGCTGCTGCAGATCGATCAGCGCATCCGGTTCCAGGATCAGGCCTTCGACGGCCGGTGCCGACGCCAACACCGCGATCGAGCGAGCCAGCGCCGTCGGGGTCGGACCGCGCAGGGACAGCACCGCCTCCGCCCGCGGGCCGCTGATCCCGTCGGCCACCATGTCCATCGGGTCCGTCATGGGGTAGCGCGAACAGCCCAGGGACGCATAGTGATACACGTCCCCGTCGGTCGGCCCGTAACGCAGTACCTCGATGGGGTCGGCACCGAGGAACGTGACGCTGGCGCCCACCGGATCGGCGGTGCTGCCGCGATCGGCGAAATGCGTTGTCAGACGGGCACGAACCGCGCCGAGGACGTCGGTCACTGCGGCAACGACAGGTTGCGGCCCGTGGCCGGGTCGAACAGCGTCAGCTTGGAGGTGTCCAGGGCCAGCTCGATCCGGCTGCCCGCCGTCGAGGGCGACTTGGCCGAAACCCGTGCCACATAGGTGTTTTCGCTCGATCCGGCGTCCGCGGTGTCGTCGGCCAGCTGTTCCAACTGGGCGGCCTGGGCGCCGGCGCCTTCGAGCCGGAAGTGCACGTACTTGTCCGCACCGAGCGATTCCACCAGCTCGGCGTCGACCTCGAAGGTCAGCGACTGGATGCGCGCGTAGGCGTCGATCACCGAGGCGTCGTCGAACTGTTCGGGGCGCACGCCCGCGATCAGGTCGGCCGACGGCCGCTGCCGCTCCAGCGCCGCGCGCGCGTCGTCGCTCAAGGTGACCTCGCCGAAGGGCAGCTGCACGCCGACGTCGGTCCGCGTGGCCGGGAAGAAGTTCATCGACGGGGAGCCGATGAAGCCGGCGACGAACAGGTTCGCGGGCTCGTTGTACAGCTCATCGGGGGTGCCGACCTGTTGTGCGACACCGCCGCTCATCACCACCACCCGGTCCCCCAGCGTCATCGCCTCGGTCTGGTCGTGCGTGACGTAGACGGTGGTGGTGCCGAGGCGGGCCTGCAGCCGGGCGATCTCGGTGCGCATCTGCACCCGCAGCTTGGCGTCCAGGTTGGACAGCGGCTCGTCCATCAGGAAGGCCTTGGGGCTGCGCACGATGGCGCGTCCCATCGCCACGCGCTGACGCTGGCCACCGGAAAGCTGGGCGGGCTTGCGGTCCAGAAGTGCGGTCAGGTCAAGGATTTTCGCGGTCTCCTCGACCTTGGCCGCGATCTCGGCCTTCGGCAGCTTCGCGAGGGTGAGCGGGAACGCGATGTTCTGCCGCACCGTCATGTGCGGGTAGAGCGCGTAGGACTGGAACACCATCGCGATGTCCCGGTCCCGGGGCTCCTTCTCGTTGACCCGCTCGCCACCGATGCGCAGTTCGCCGGAGCTGATGTCCTCGAGCCCGGCAATCATGTTGAGCGTGGTCGACTTTCCGCACCCCGACGGCCCGACGAGGATCAGGAACTCACCGTCGGCGATGGTCAGCGACAGGTCCTGCACCGCGGTCGCCCCGCCGGTGTAACTCTTGGTGACGTGGTCCAAAACGATTTCGGCCATGAACTACCCCTTCACCGCACCGGACGTCAGGCCCGCGACGATCCGTCGTTGGAAGATCAGAACAAAGATGATGATCGGCACCGTGATGACCATCGCCCCGGCGGCGATGGAACCGGTCGGCTCCTCGAATTGCGAACTGCCCGTGAAGTTCGCGATTGCCACGGGCGCGGTGATGGCCCGCTGCGTGGCGGTCAGCGACAACGCCAGCAGCAGGTCGTTCCAGGCGAAGATGAACACCAGGATCGCCGCGGTGACGATGCCGGGCGCCGCCAGCGGCGCGATGACCTTCCGGAAGGCCTGCCCCGGCGTGGCACCGTCCATCTTGGCGGCCTTCTCCAAATCCCAAGGGATTTCCCGGAAGAACGCCGACAGGGTGTAGATCGCCAGCGGCAGTGCGAAGGTGATGTACGGCAGGATCAGGCCCGGCCAGGTGTCGAACAGCCCGACGGTGCGCTCGATGTTGAACAGCGGTGTCACCAGCGAGATCTGGGGGAACATCGAGATCAGCAACGCCAGGCCGACCAGCAGCCGCTTGCCCGGAAAGTCCAGGCGCGCCACGGCGTAGGCGGCCATGCCACCGATCGTGACGGCGATGGCGGTGGTGATGAGCCCGATACCGATCGAGTTGAACAATGCCGAGCCGAAGGCGCCGCCGGTGAAGATGCCCTTGTAGTTGTCGAAGGTGATCTGACGCGGAATCAGGTTGCCGTCCTTGACCGATGACGTCGGCTTGAGGGACAGCGAAAAGATCCAGAGCACCGGCAGCAGCGCGTAGATGACCACCAGGACGTTGACCACGCCCCAGCCGGCCAGCCGGCCGCCACTTCTCTGCCCGCTCATCGCCCCACCCATTTCACTGCACCTCGGCCTGCGCACCGGGCGCCGCAGCACCGAAGATCTTGATGTAGATGAAGGCGATGATCGCGACGGTCGCGAAGATCAGCACGCTGATCGCCGAGCCGAGCCCGATGTTGAACGCCTTGAACAGGTTGTCGTAACCCAGGATCGACACCGAACCGGTGTTGTTGGTGCCGCCGGTGAGCACATAGATGTTGTCGAAGATCCGGAACGCGTCCAGCGTGCGGAACAACAGGGCCACCAGGATGGCCGGTTTCATCAGCGGCAGAGTCACTTTGGCGAACCGCTGCCAGCGGCTCGCGCCGTCCATCTCGGCGGCGTCGAGCAGTTCCCGGGGCACCAGCACCAGCCCGGCCAACAGCAGCAGCGACATGAACGGCGTCGTCTTCCACACCTCGGCGAGCACCACGATGGCCAGCGACGGCAACTGTTCGGTCAGCGGCGCGGTGCCCGTGGGCAGCAGGTTCGCGAGGTATCCGGTGCCCGGCGTCCACGCGTAATACCAACTGTAAGAGGCGGCCACGGTCACGATGCCGTACGGAATGAGGATGGCCGTGCGCACGACGGCACTGCCGAACATGGTCCGGTGCATCACCACCGCCAGCGCCATGCCGAGCACGAACTCGATGGCCACCGATACCACCGTGATGCCGAGGGTGACCACGAACGCCGTCCACCAGTAGTGGTCGGTGAGGATCGTCGTGTAGTTGTCCAGCCCCACGAACCGCGTCTCCGCCGGCGCCGCGAGGTTGTCCCGGTGCAGGCTCAGCCACACCGCATAGGCGACGGGATACGCGGCCACCGCCAGCATGACCAGCACGGCTGGGGCGATCAGGAGGTAGGCGAGCCGGCGCTCGGGGTTGGCTGCCGCGTTCGCAACTCCGGTGTCGCTCACGGGATCAGCCCCTTGCCGTCGATCGCCTGTTGCACCTCGGACGCCAGCTTGTCGGCGGTGCGCTCCGGGTCGATCTTGGTGACCGGGGCCAGCGTCGCCGAAATCCGCGTCGACACCGCCTGATACTGCGGCGTGGCCGGCCGGACCGCGGCGTCGGCGAGCTGGCGGCGGATCACCGCGTACTGCGGGTACTTGGCCTGGAACTTGGCATCGTCATACAGCGACGCGCGGACCGCGGGCAGTCCGCCCTCCACCGACGTGAACTGCTGGTTGGTCGCGCTGCGCATGCACCGGATGGCCTCGAAGGCCTCGGCCTTGTGCGTACTGGTCTTGCTCACCGCAAGATTCAGGCCACCGATGGTGACCTTGGCCGGCACCCCGGGCTGCACCGACGGGTAATCCGCGAAGCCGAACACCTTCTTGCTCTCGTCGTAGGCGGTGGCGAACTGCGCATCGTCGGGTGCGAAGGTGCCGACATCGTTGATGGCGCCCTTGAGCTCCGCGTGCTGATCGAGCGGCAGGAACGGCACGCCGCCCTTGACCGCGTTCTCCAGCAGCGACGGCAGCACGAACGGCCAGTTCACCTCGAGCGCGGCCTTGCCCTGCTCGAGAGCGAGCCGCGCCGTCCCCTCGTCGGTCTGGGTGATCGACGGGTCGGCGCCGGGTGCGGTGGCCACCGACTTGATGACCTGCAGGGCCTTGACCGTCGCGGCGCGGTGCTCAGGGGTGTCGGTCAAGGTGACGGTCTTGCCGTCGTCGGACAGCACGCTGCCGCCGGCACTGGTCAGCAGGGTGTTGAACCAGACCACCAGGCCCTCGTACTGCTTGGCCTGCACGGCAATCCAGCTGGGTCCGCCGGCGGCGTGCAGCCGCGTCGCCTGCGCCACCATGTCGTCCCAGGTGGCCGGCGCTTCGGGCATCAGATCGGCCCGGTACCAGAGCATTTGGGTGTTGGTCGTGATGGGCGCGGCGAACAGCCGGCCCTGCCACTGCGCGGTCTTCAGCGGTCCAGGCAAGGTGTCGTCGGCAGCGTCGGCTTCCGCTTTTCCGGCCGGGTCGTCGGCAAGCGGCACGGCCCAGCCGGCCTCGGCGAACTCGGCGGTCCACACGACGTCCAGGCCCATGATGTCGAGGGTCTTGTCGTTGCCGGTCAGCCGGCGCGCCAGTTGCAGCCGCTGATCGTCGGCGCCCTTGGGCAGACTGACCTGCTTGATGCTGAAGCGGCCGCCGAGTTCGGCGTTGCACCGCCTGGCGAGGGCCGAGAACGTCGCCTTCTCATTCGCCGACGTGTAGACGCTGACGACGGTGCCGCCCCCACCGGAACCGCAGGCGGAGACCAACGTGGCGGCCGTGCACGCCGCCGCACCCGCTGCCAGCGCAGCCCGCAGCTTTCCCGCGCGCACCACGGACGCCTCCTGTCTCACGGGAACCTCCCGCGCGCAAACCGTAGAGCGCCGCGGGTGTGCCGTGCAACATATCGCCGCTCAGTGGCGGATATGGCGACCGAGGCCCGAAGGCCCTAGAGCGACAGGCGGCCCAGCAGGTCGCGGCCCTGTTCGGCGCACACCGGATCGCACAGCACGTCGTAGCGGCCCGCGACGAGTTGCATGGTGGAGCTGAAATCCCTTGTGCCGCGGGACATCGCGTACTGCACGCCCGAGGTGATCAAGCCGAAGAAGATGCCGGCGATCAGGCCGGTGAGCAGCGAGCCCCACGCGTTCGTGCCGAAAAGCCCGAGCACCAGGCCGATGAACAGACCCAGCCACGCTCCGGTCAGGATGCCGCCGGCGAGCACCCGCGGCCAGGTGAGCCGCCCGGTGACGCGCTCCACCTGCATCAGGTCGACGCCCACGATGGTCACGTGCTGCACCGGAAACTCTTGATCCGACAGGTAATCGACGGCGCGCTGCGCCTCGGCATAGGTCGGGTACGAACCGATGGGCCAGCCCTTGGGCGGGGTCGGCAATCCGGGCTGACCACCCGGGCCCGGGGTCCGGTCAGGCTGCAGCGGATTCGTCATGCCCCTGGTCTCCTGTCACTCGCCGCGGAACGCACTTCGGCTACCACGATGCCATGAACTCGTGCGCTAGGTTGGTCGGCATGACAAGTCCGGGCGGGCAGTCGGGCCAACCCTCCTGGGATCCGTCGAGACCGGCCGGATCCGTGCCCCCGCCGACCGGCACCGATGCCGAAGCGACCAGCGACTACCCGGTGTACGAGTACCCGGCGACAGAAGAGCCGGGGCCCACTTCCGCGCCATGGCAGCAGGGTCCGCCCGCGCCCGCGCCACAGGTCCCACCGCAGCCACCGACGGGTCCGTTTCCGGTGCCTCCCGGGCCGCCGTCCATGCCTCCCGGCCCACCGCCGGGGTTCTACGGTGCGCCGCCTGCCGGGCCGTACGGCCCGCCGCCGGGCGCGGCACCGCCGGGATACCTGCCACCGTCCGGCTACCTGCCGCCCCCGCTGTACTCGTCGTATCCGGCGCCGAAGTCGAACGACGGCATGGCCATCGGGTCGCTGGTGTCGTCGCTGGTCGCCTTGCCGCTCTACTTCATCTGCTTCGTATTCGGCCCGGTCGGCTCGGTACTGGGCATCGTGCTGGGCACCGTGGCCTTGGCACAGGCTAAAGGCCGGCCGCGCACCAGCGGCAGAACCATGGCCATCGCGGGCATCGTCATCGGTGCCGTCACGCTCGTCGTCGGCCTGGTCGGCTTCCTGCTGTTGGTCGACTGGGCCTCACGCCAAGAACCGACCTTGTGATCGGCGCCCGCGTGAACCGGCTGGCGGTCGGCTCGATCGTGTGCGCGCTGACCGGCGTGGTGTTCGGCCCCCTGGCGCTCATCGGCGTCGGGCTCGGCGTGGTGGCCTACGAGCGCATCCCCGGCAGCGGCACCCGCGGGAGCCTGCTGGCCCTGACCGGCATCGGGTGCGGCGCGCTGGCGTTCCTGCTCAACCTGTTCCTGGTCGTCCGCGTCCTCGGCGGCTAGCCGGCGCGCTCACGCCGGCGGCGTGAACCGCTCACCGGTGCGCGTCATCCCGGCGGCCCGGCCCTTGCCCGCGATCACCAGCGCCATCTTGCGGCTGGCCTCGTCGATCATCTCGTCGCCCAGCAGCACGGCGCCGCGGGCACCGCCCGCCTGCGAGGTGTGCCATTCGTACGCCTCGAGAATCAGCTCGGCATGGTCGTAGTCGGCCTGCCGCGGACTGAAGATCTCGTTTCCGGCGGCGATCTGGTCTGGGTGCAGCACCCACTTGCCGTCGTACCCCAGCGCCGCGGTCTGCCCCGCGACGCGCGTGAACGCCTCGGTGTCCTTCACCTTGAAATACGGGCCGTCGATTGCGTTGATGCCGTGTGCCCGCGCCGCCACCAGGATCGTCATCAACACGTGGTGATAGGCATCGCCGACGCCGTAACCGACGGGCTGCTCGCCGACGACGAGGGTGCGCATGTTGAGGCTCGCCATCAGATCGCCCGGCCCGAAGATCAGCGCCTGCACCCGCGGCCCGCCGGCGATGGCGTGGGCGTTCACGAGCCCCTTGGCGTCTTCGATCTGCGCCTCGATGCCGATGCCGCCGACCGGCAGCCCGAGCGTGCGCTCCAGTTGGGTCAGCAACAGATCGAGCGCCTGCACGTGCGAGACGTCGCTGACCTTCGGTAGCACGATGATGTCCAGCACGCCGCCGCCGTGCGCCACCGCGGTGACGACCTCGATCACGTCTGCGTACGTCCACGGCGTGGTCCAGTCGTTGACCCGGAGGCCGCGCAGCTGGCCCGCCCAGCCCAGCTCGCACAACGCCTGCGCCACCCGGGTCCGCGCCGCGGCCTTGGCGTCGGCAGCCACCGCGTCCTCGAGGTCGAGGAACACCTGATCGGCAGGCAGCGTCTTGGCCTTGGCGATCATCTTGTCGCTACTACCCGGAACGGACAGGCAGGTACGGCGGGGCCGATACAGGTTCTCCACGACCCCACTCTCTACCCTGTGGAGCATGGTGGCGGTCAGCAGGGTCTACGTGGCCAGACTCGCTGGACTGGTCGTGCTGGGCCCCGACGGAGAGTCGGTCGGCCGGGTCCGCGACGTGGTCGTGAGCATGGGCATCGTCCGCCAGCAGCCGCGGGTGCTCGGCCTCGTCGTGGAATTGACCACGCGCCGAAGGATATTCGTCCCGATCCTGCGGGTGACCTCCATCGAGCACAACTCGGTCACCCTCACGGGAGCGACCATCTCGCTGCGTCGCTTCGAGCAGCGCCCCGGCGAGGCGCTGGTACTCGGGCAGATTCTGGACACCCGCGTCCGCGTCACCGACCCGGAGCTGCAACAGCTCGCCGGCATCGACGTCGTCGTGGTCGACCTCGCGATCGAGCAGGCCCGGTCGCGTGACTGGCTGGTGACCCGCGTCGCCGTGCGTCACCGCCGCCTGGGCCGGCGCACCACGGTGCACGTCGTCGATTGGAAGAACGTCACCGGGCTGACGCCGTCGGCGCTCGCGCTGCCGGGACAGGGCGTGGCGCAACTGCTCGAGCAGTTCGAGGGGCAGCGTCCCGTCGAGGTCGCCGACGCCCTGCGCGACCTTCCGGCCAAGCGCCGTCACGAAGTCGTCAAGGCCCTCGACGACGACCGCCTGGCCGACATCCTGCAGGAGCTCTCCGAACCCGAACAGGCCGAGCTGCTCAACCAGCTGGGTACCGAGCGCGCCGCGGACGTGCTGGAGGAGATGGACCCCGACGACGCCGCCGACCTCCTCGGTGAGCTCGACGCCACCCGGGCGGCCGTACTGCTGGACCGCATGGACCCCGAGGACTCCGAGCCCGTCCGCCGACTGCTGCAGCACTCCCCGGACACCGCGGGTGGTCTGATGACGCCCGAGCCCGTCGTGCTCACGCCGGACACGACCGTCGCCGAGGCGCTGGCCCGCGTCCGCGATCCCGAGCTGACGCCGGCACTG
The DNA here is from genome assembly GCF_039668335.1 of Mycobacterium sp. SM3041. Lineage (NCBI taxonomy): Bacteria > Bacillati > Actinomycetota > Actinomycetes > Mycobacteriales > Mycobacteriaceae > Mycobacterium > Mycobacterium sp. SM3041. Next base: position 133,683 of record NZ_JAYXBQ010000079.1, read on the forward strand.
TCGTCGCTGACGTTCGTCACCCGGCCGCCGACCGCGACACCGACCGGTCACTACCTGGGCTGCGTGCACACCCAGCGGTTGCTGCGCGAACCCCCGGCCACCCAGCTCGGCGGCATCATCGACAGCGACCTGCCGGTGCTGTCCCCGACCAGCTCGCTGGCCGAGGTCACGCGCTACTTCGCCGCCTACAACCTGGTGTCCGCACCGGTGGTCGACGACGAGAGCCATCTGCTGGGTGCCGTCACCGTCGACGACCTGCTCGATCATCTGCTGCCGTCTGGCTGGCGGAGCGCAGACGAACCGGGGCCGGATTCGACGCAGGCCATCACTGACAACATCTCGGGAGCGGGCCGGTGAGCGAGCCTTCGGCGCGGCAGCGTCTCGACGTCCCGCGCACGTCCCGCTTCCGGCTCACGCCGCGGGTCGACGTGGAGGCCGTCGGTCAGTTCAGCGAGTCGATCGCGCGGTTCCTGGGCACGGGCAAATACCTGCTCATCCAGACGGTGATCGTCGTCATCTGGATCGCGTTCAATCTCATCGCGGTCAGCCTGCAGTTCGACCCATATCCGTTCATCCTGCTGAACCTGGCGTTCTCGACCCAGGCCGCGTATGCCGCGCCACTGATCCTGCTGGCGCAGAACCGGCAGGAGAACCGGGACCGCGTGGCGCTCGAAGAGGACCGCAGGCGCGCGGCCCAGACCAAGGCCGACACCGAATTCCTGGCGCGCGAACTGGCCGCGCTGCGGCTGGCCGTGGGCGAGGTGGCGACGCGCGACTACCTCCGCCGCGAACTCGACGAGCTTCGGACGTTGATTGCTCAGCAGAACGGCAAGAGCGGATCCGGCAAACGCAAGTCCGGGAAGTCACGGCCGCCCGTCGAAGAGGACGACGCTTTCGGCGGCCCCGCGGCCGAGTCCGCCGACTCCGCCACCGCGCCCGAATGAGAGATTCCACTCTGCGGAATCAATAGGCCGACAACCGACCGCGGAGTAGGTATGGTGACTTGGGTCACAACACAGGTCACCGGGGTCACTCCGGTATTCCACTTTCATAGGATGGCTCAGTGCACATCGGGGGCGACACCGCTGATTCCGCGGACAACGCTGCGCCTACTACTGAATTCCACGCACTTCCCGGCGATTCCGAGCCGGCTGACGACGCCATCGAGGATTACGACGCCGCGGTCGGCGATGACAACGACGCCGTCGCCGAAGCCGAGCCCGGCCGGCGTCGGCAGATCGCCAGGGCGCTGCGCCGGCCGTTGGCCGGTGTCGCGGTCGTCGCGCCGCTCGTCCTGATGCTTGCCGTCGGCGGTTCGGCGCCGACTCGGCAAACAACCGCGCACACCAGCGCCACCACGGGCGTCACGCCGCTGGCGGCCGTCACACCCACCACGCCCGGCCCCCGCAATCGGGCCGGGATGACGGTCGTCGCGTCCGATCAGATTCCCCGCGCGCTGCACATGGACCCGACCACTGCCCTGTCGCCGCCGCCGGCGTCGCTCGTGATGGCCCCCGGCGGGCTGCGCATCCCGCCGATCGTCCTCAACGCCTACCGCACCGCCGAGAAGATCATGGCGACCAGCGCACCGGGCTGCGGTATCAGCTGGAACCTGCTGGCCGGTATCGGCCGCATCGAGTCGGGCCACGCCAACAGCGGCGCCACCGACGCGCGGGGCACCGCGCTCACCCCGATCCTGGGACCCGTCCTCGACGGCACGCTGGCCGGCAACGAGGTCATCGTGCAGAGCATCTCGGCCGGACGCGTGACCTATGCCCGGGCACTGGGGCCCATGCAGTTCCTGCCCGGCACGTGGGCCCGCTACGCCTCGGACGCCGTCGGCGACGGCAAGCCCGACGTGCAGAACGTCTACGACGCCTCCCTGGCCGCTGCCCGCTACCTGTGCAGCGGCGGGCTGAACCTGCGTGATCCGTCCCAGGTGCTGACCGCGATCCTGCGCTACAACAACTCGATGCCCTACGCCCAGAACGTGCTCGGCTGGGCCAAGGCCTACGTCACCGGCATCGCGCCGGTCGACCTGCCGCCGATCGTCGGCCCGCCGCCCGCCATCGGCGACCAGCACCTGGACAACCCCGAGGGACTCGGGCCGGGGCTGCCGATCAACGCGATGGGACTGCCGTCCGACGACCCGCTGGCGATGACGCCCGCACTGCAGATGGGCCGCATGGGTCCGCTGCCCGGGCCGGCCGAACCGAAACAGAACTGCGCGGTCTTCTGCCTGCAGGGCGGCCCCGCGCCGAGCGCCGTGCCCATCCCCGCCCCGGATGCCCCGGCGCTGGACGCACCGGCGCCGAACCCGTTCGGGCTGCCGCCGTTCCAGTTGCCGCCGGCCCCGCTCGCGCCCGCACCCGCGCCCGTCGCGCCGCTGCCTCCGGGTCCCATCCCGATCACCGCGGTCGGCGTCGGCACCCCGGCCGCCGGTCCGGTCGGCGCCGCACCGGGACCCGCGCCCGGCCCGGCAGTGGTCCCGGCAGCGCCGGCTCCCGCCGGCCCGTTGCCCGCGGAAGCCATGGGTCCGCCGCCGCCCGCCTTCCCGGGCCTACCCTGACCAGCTGCCGGTGCGCTGACCGGCAGTTATAAACTCGCGAGTAATGTCTGCTGAGCTGAAAGCCGCTGTGCGCGCCGCACTGGGCAAAGTCATCGATCCTGAACTGCGCCGTCCGATCACCGAGGTCGGGATGGTCAAGGACGTGACGGTCGAGTCCGACGGCGCGGTGCACGTCGAGATCTACCTGACCACGTCGGCCTGCCCGAAGAAGACCGAGATCAGCGATCGGGTCACCGCGGCCGTCACCGATGTGCCGGGCACCGGGGCCGTCAAGGTGACCCTCGACGTGATGAACGACGAGCAGCGCGCCGAACTGCGCAAGCTGCTGCGCGGTGACGACAAAGAGCCGGTCATCCCGTTCGCCCAGCCCGGCTCGTTGACCCGGGTGTACGCGGTGGCGTCGGGCAAGGGTGGCGTCGGCAAGTCCAGCGTGACGGTGAACCTGGCCGCCGCGCTGGCCGCCAAGGGCCTGTCGGTCGGCCTCCTCGACGCCGACATCTACGGCCACTCGGTGCCCCGGATGATGGGTGTGCAGGACCGTCCCACCCAGGTGGATTCGATGATCCTGCCGCCGGTTTCGCACGATGTGAAGGTCATCTCCATCGCGATGTTCACCCAGGGCAACACTCCGGTGGTGTGGCGGGGGCCGATGCTGCACCGCGCGCTGCAGCAGTTCCTGGCCGACGTGTACTGGGGTGACCTCGACGTCCTGCTGCTCGACCTGCCGCCCGGCACGGGCGACATCGCCATCTCGGTGGCGCAGTTGATCCCCGGCGCCGAGATCCTCGTCGTCACCACACCGCAGATGGCCGCCGCCGAGGTCGCCGAGCGCGCCGGCGCCATCGCGGTCCAGACCCGTCAGCGCATCGTCGGCGTGGTCGAGAACATGTCCGGACTGACCCTGCCCGACGGCACCACGATGCAGCTGTTCGGCGAGGGCGGTGGCGCACAGGTCGCCGAAAGCCTCACGCGCACAGTCGGTGCCGAGGTTCCGCTGTTGGGCCAGGTCCCCCTGGACCCGCAGCTCGTGAGCGCCGGCGACACCGGTGTGCCCCTGGTGCTGTCCGGACCGGACACCGCCGCCGGCGCCGCGTTGCGCGGCATCGCCGACAAACTGTCCAGCCGCAAGCGCGGACTGGCCGGGATGTCGCTCGGGCTCGACCCGGCTGGGCGCTGAGCCTCCCCCGTCCGACAGGAATCCACAAGTGACACATATCCATACGCGCAGCGGCGCACAGAACGTCGGCCTGCTGAGCGTGGCGGCCTACCGCCCCGGCCGCGTCGTCACCAACGACGAAATCTGCGAGACCATCGATTCGTCGGACGAGTGGATCTACTCCCGGACGGGCATCAAGAACCGCCGCTTCGCCGGCCGCGACGAGTCGGCGGTCACCATGGCCTGCGAGGCCGGACGACGCGCCTGTGCCGCGGCGGAGCTGTCCGGCTCGGACATCGACGCCGTCATCGTGGCCACCAGCACCAACTTCCGCAACACCCCGCCGTGCGGGCCCCAGGTCGCCACCGAAATTGGCGCGCAGGGCATTCCGGCCTTCGACATCGCCGCGGGCTGCGCCGGATTCGGCTACTCGCTGGGTGTGGCCGCCGACATGATCCGGGCCGGTAGCGCGGGCCGCATCCTGGTGGTGGGCTCGGAGAAGCTGTCCGACGCCATCGATATGACCGACCGCAGCAACGCCTTCATCTTCGCCGACGGCGCCGCCGCGGTGGTCGTCGGACCGACCGAGGAGCAGGGCATCGGGCCCACCGTCGCCGGCAGCGACGGCGAGCAGTCCAGCGCCATCGTGCAGGACCTCAGCTGGATCGACTACACCGAGAACCCTTCCGGCCCACGGCCTTTCCTGCGCATGGAAGGCCAGACCGTCTTCCGCTGGGCGGCCTTCCAGATGGTCGACGTCGGCAAGCGCGCCATCGCGGCCGCGGGCCTCACGGTCGACGACATCGACGTGTTCATCCCGCATCAGGCCAACGGCCGGATCAACGAGCTGCTCACCAAGGGCCTCGGACTCAATCCGGAAACCGTTGTCGCACAAGACATCCAGGATGCCGGCAACACCTCGGCCGCCTCGATCCCCCTGGCTATGTACACCCTGCTGGACACCGGCGAGGCCAAGCCCGGCAGTGTGGCGCTGCTCCTGGGCTACGGCGCGGGCCTGGCCTACGCCGCCCAGGTGATCCGGCTCCCCGGCTAGTCGCTCAGCCGGCCACGGCGGCCAGCTTGCGCTTCTCCTCGTAGAACCGCGCGCGCTCGTCGAGCATCCCGAGGAACCCGATCAACTCCTCGCGAGCCTGCTCACCGACCGCACCGAAATCGTTGCGCTCGAAGATGTTCCAGAAACGCAACACCGGCACCAGCACGTCGTCGTGGTGGATGCGCAGGTCGTAGATGCCGGCCTTGGCGATGGTGAGCGCGTTCTTCGCGAAGTCGGCCATTCCCACCCCCGGCATGGCGAAGTTGATGACCTCGTCGCGAATGGCGGCCATCGCGTCGTCCGGGGCGATGTCGAGCGCCGCGGACATCAGGTTGCGGTAGAAGACCATGTGCAGGTTCTCGTCGGCCGCGATCCGGGCCAGGAGTTGGTCGGCCAGCGGGCAGCCCGACGCCCGGCCGGTGTTGCGGTGCGAGACGCGCGTGGCCAGTTCCTGGAATGACACATAGGCCAGCACCGACAGCGCGCTGCGGTCCCCCGCGTCATAGCCGGCGACGGTGTGCTCCATGCGAAGCCGTTCCAGCGCAACGGGATCGACGCCGCGGGTGACCACCAGGTAGTCCCGCAGCGCGATGCTGTGGCGGCCCTCCTCGGCCGTCCACTGCCCGATCCAGGTGCCCCATGCCCCGTCACGGGAGAACCGGGTGGCGATCTCGCGGTGGTATGACGGCAGGTTGTCCTCGGTCAGCAGGTTGACGGTCAGGGCCGTCTTGGCGACCGGATCGAGCGGCGAGTCCTCCGGCTGCCAGTCCTCGCCGCCGAGGAACGCGAAGTCCCGCCCGCGGCTCCACGGGACGTAGTCGTGCGGGAACCATTCCCGTGACATCTTGAGGTGCCGGTCGAGGTTCTGCGCGACGACGGGCTCCAGTTCGTACAGCACGGCGGCCTGGGTATCCATGGGTCATTCCCTTCATCGGTGGTCGGCGTCAGGTCCACACCCTCTCGAACCTACGGTACCGTAACCTACGGTAGCGTAGGTTAGCGTTCGATGACCAGACGGTGACGACCACTTCATGAAAAAAGCCCGGCCTGTGGCATGACCACAGACCGGGCTTTGCCCGGGTAACCCCGAGAAACCAGTCAGCCCCGCAGCGCCGACACGAAGATCGCGGGCAGCTTGGCCCAGCTCGGCTTGCCGGCGAACGCGGTGAGGAGCCGGCCGGTCGACGCGGCCGTGCGGTTGTTGACGAACCACGGCGGCTTCGGCGAGATCGACAGCTCGCCGCCGATCAGCGAGCGCGGCGACGGGCGGAACGGCCCCCGCACCACGGTGCGCTCCGGCTTCTCGATCAGGAAACCGTTGTGCACCACACCGATTCCGCTCTGCACGTCATTGAGCGTGTGCCCGGGGAAGGCGCCCCAGGTGGCGTGCGGCGTCAGGTAACCGACGCCGGTCCAGGCGTTCACCGCGATGGTGCCGTAGTGCAGCGCCTCGATCATGGCGTCGAAGGCCTTGCCCAGCGCCTTGATGGTGGCGGGCGCCGCGACGATGTTGACGCCCAGCGTGCCGACGAAGTCCTCGTTGGCCAGGCGGGTGGCCTCGCGGAGGAACTCGACGCCGTCGCTGTCGAGGTCGACGACGCCGTACACCGGCGAGAAGTACTCGGTGCCCAGCAGCGCGGTGCGGTCCTCGGGGTCCACCACCAGCACGCGGTCACCGAGGCGCTGGGCTTTCGGGTAGGCGGCCTCGGCACTGGCGACGCGCGCATCGGAGCCCGGGTAGTAGGCGGCGCGGTTGGGCGCGGCGGCGATGGCCTTGGTCAGGGCCGCGACGAACTCGTCGCGCTGCGCCCACTTCGAGGACAGCACCACGACCTGCGACGCCACGCAGTTGTAGCCGTTGTTGTGCAGCCGCTGGGTGGCGATGTGGTTGGCCTGGAACGCGATATCGGCCTTGCTCCACTTGCCGGGCACCACGATGGTCGGCGACACCCCGCCGAGCTCGCTGGTGATGTCCTTGTGGAGGATCGGCTCGCCCGCGGCCTTGCGCCGGGCACCCTCTTCGCCGACGCCGAAGACAATGGCGTCGTGCGTCAGGGCACTGCCCGTCATGTGCACGTGGTCGACCGCGTCGTGCTGCACCAGGTAGGTGCCGACGTCCGCGCCACCGGTGAGAATCCGCACCGCGCCGAGCTCGATGAACGGTGCCAGCACCTTGGTCAGCACCGGCAGGATCGGATCGGTGACCGGGTTGAGCTTGAGCGCCACCACGCGGTTGTTGGCGATCAGCTCGTAGACGGTGTCGAGCGGGGCGATCGACGTGATGTTGCCGGCGCCGAGCACGACGCCGATTCCGTTGGTCTTACCGGGATCCCGCTGCGCCAGACCGGCGGTCCGTAGCGCCTCGTCGCGGCTGACACCCGGCTGCAGCCACACCTCGGCACTGAACCCGGACAGCAGGAGCTTGTCGAAGACGTTGAGCGGCAACACATTCACGGTTGTCCGGCCCGCTGCGGTGCCGAAGGTGGCCCCGTCCAGCGGGCTCTTGCCGGCCTCCAACTTGGCCAGGCTCGCGGACAGCGCGGCGGCCCCGGCCGCCAGCGGGTACGGGCCGGAAATCCATTCCTCACCGACCAGCGGCGACTCCGGATTCAGTTGCTTGATCCGGATCGCGGCCTCGACCCACTCGGCGCCGTGCTGCACCGCCAACTGCTGCACGTCGTCGAGAATCTCCCGCCGGCGCGCCAGAGGCGTTGCCGCCCAAGCCTTCTCGCCTTCAGCGAGCTCATTCAGCGCCTGATCCACCAGGGCCGTGTACGCGATGTCCGTCATGTGCTGAATTCTCCCGGTGGTGCGGTCGGTATGGGCCGGAATCAGCCGGCGTGTGCTTCGAATTCCAGCAGCGCGTCGCTGTGGTTGTGCTCGTACGGCTTGGGGCCCTGCCCGAGTGCCCGCTTGGCCAGCAGCGCCTGATACTGCTCGAACGGCGTGGTCCGGCCCCACTTCGCGCGGGCCTCGGCCGGCGTGTAGGTGACGGGGTTCTGGGCCGGGATCTTCATCAGCGTCGGGCCGACGATCGGCGTGGTGTGCGGGGTGGTGAAGTCCAGGATCGCCAGCTCCAGGCGCGGGATGCCCGCGACCGCCCGCAGCAGTGGCCGCGCGATGAGCTTGGCGATGACGTCGTCGGAGTAGTTCTGCGGGATGCCGCCGAGGGTGCGCATCCACTTCGGCATGGTCGCGATGATGGCCCGGCGCATCGGCCAGTTGAACACGCGGCGCATCCAGCTCGGCACCCGCTCGGGCAGGATGTGATAGCCCAGGTCGACGAGGTAGTTCATCATGTTCTGGGCCACCTCGGAGCCGGCCATCTGCGGCCGGTACTGCTCGAAGTACTGCTGGATGCCCTCGCGCGTGCGCGGCACGTCGTCGGGGTTGATGGTCTGGAATTCCGCGGCCCGCGCGCACTCTTCCCAGTACTGCAGTTCCTCGGCCTCGGTCAGCTTGCCCGGCCCGAACATCTCATAGGTGTAGAGGATCGAGTGCCACGCGGTCAGGTGGATCCACAGCTGCGAGTACGGGTCGTTGGCGTCGAACGGCTTGCCGGTGATCGGCTCGGTGCCGATGGCCTTGCCGTGAATCTTGACCAGAATCTCCGAGGCGTCCAGCACCGCCTCGGCGTCACCGAACGCCACCAGGGCGAAGTACTGCATGGTGCGGTCGTAGCGCAGCCGGGTGCGGGCGTACACCTGACCACTGGCATCGACGGCCGCGGCGAGGTACGGGTCGAGGTGCTCGATGGTCACGGCGCGGGCGAAGCCCAGCAGCAACGAGGTCGGGTAGCTCCACACCCGCCAGGTGACCGAGTCGGGCCCGAAGAATCCGTAGTCGACCGCGGGCGTCAGTTTCGTGTCCGCAACCGGCAGACCGGCGACCCGGCGAAAAGTGGCGACAGCATCCATCGTCGTTCCCCTTTGAACATGAAGGCGCCCACGGCGCGGTTTCGTAGATGGTACGGCACGTACCACTAGATAGCCAGAGTCCCACTGATTGGCTGCATCAGGTAACTCCCGGGCAGGTACATGAGGTAAACAAGGAGCCATGGCGGATGCCACCACCGGTCGCTGGGCCGGCCAACGCGAGCGCAGGCGCGCTGAGTTCATCGACGCTGCCCTCGTCGTGATCGAGCAACACGGGCCCCAGACCTCGACCGAGCAGATCGCCGCGCACGTGGGCGTCAGCCGCACCAAGCTCTATCGGCACTTCGTCGACGCCGCGGACCTGCAACGCGAGGTCGCGCACCGGACCAGCGAGATGATCACCGCCGAACTCGCGCCGGTGTGGCGGCCCGAGGGCAGCATGGCGCAGATCGTCAGGGCCGGCGTGAGCGCGCACGTCCACTTCCTGACCCAACACCCGAACCTGTACCGGTACCTGCAGCGATGCTCTATCGACGAGGGCTTCAACGCGTTCGCCGACATCAAGATCACCATCGCCAACCTGCTGACCGCGGTCCTCAAGGTGTACGTGGCCGCCTTCGATGTGAAGGCTGACGCCGAGCGGTTGTCGTACGGCATCGTCGGCCTCGTCGAGACCGCCGCGGGGCACTGGCTCGAACAACCGCTGCGCGACACCCAGGACGCGCTGGTCGACGACCTGACCCGCTGGATCTGGTTGATGCTCGACGACTCACTGCGCGCGGGCGGCGTCTACGTCGCCGCGGACGAAATCCTGCCGCCGGCAGCAGAGATCGCCGAGAACGCCGATCGCTACCGCGACCCGGCCCGCCTGCAGGCCCTGAATCTCTAACGGCGTCAGGTCGCGTCGGGGTCGAACTGCGGCGTCTGCGACTGCGGGGCCGCCCCGGGAGCGCCCGGTGTGGGCGGGATGCCGTTGACCTCGGGCGTGGTCAGCGGCTTGGTCTGGTCCGGCGGCGCGGGAGTGTCAAAGGCGCCGGTGAGGAACGAGTCGTCACCGTCGAGCAGGTGCTTGGTCAGCGCCGCGCGCGGTGTCATACCGCGCAGTTTCTGCAGCTCACTGAGGGGCTGGCGCAGATCCTCGAACTCCGGCCCGAGATCCTGACGCAGCTGACTGGTCGCACCGCTGAGGTACTCGCGCACCTGCTTGAGGCTGCCGGCCGTCCACCGGATGGCGCCGGGCAACCGCTCCGGGCCCAGGATCACGAGGCCCGCGATGACCAGCACGAGCATCTCGCCCCATCCGATGTTGCCGAACATCAGCTGGCCGGGGTGTCTGCGTTGGGAACGACGGTGAGCGTCACGTGCCGGCCGTCGCGGATCACCTCGATGGGCGCGGGCTGACCGATCTGCAGCTGACGCACCGCGACCACGAACTCGTCGGCGTCGGCGACCTTGCGGTTGCCGACCTTGACCACGACGTCGTTCTCGAGGATGCCGCCCTTCTCCGCGGGGCTGCCGGCGACGACGTTCACGACCTGGGCACCCGAGGCGACCTTGTCGCTGGCCGACTTGGCGTTGAGGCCCAGCGTCGGGTGGAAGATCTTGCCGTCCTTGATCAGGACCTCGACGGTGGCCTTGACCTCGTTCACGGGGATGGCGAACCCGAGACCACTTGCGCTGTCGGACAACGACTTTCCGGCCGTGTTGATCCCGATGACCTCGGAGTTCATGTTGATCAGCGGGCCACCCGAGTTGCCGTGGTTGATCGAGGCGTCGGTCTGGATGCCATCGATGACGGTGTCGGTGTCGGAGCCTTCACCGGACAGCGGCACCGGACGGTGCAGTGCGCTGATGATGCCGTGCGTGACGGTGCTGCGCAGACCCAGCGGGGCGCCGGCCGCGATGACCTCGTCGCCGACCTTGACCTTCTCGGCGTCACCGAACTTCGCCACGGTCAGGTTGTCGACGTTGTCGACCTTCAGCACCGCGAGGTCGGTCTTGGGATCCCGGCCGACGAGGTTCGCCGGCACCTGCTTGCCGTCGTTGAACACCACGGAGATGTGGTACTGGCTGGGGTTCTTGGCCGCGTCGGAGATGACGTGGTTGTTGGTGACGACGTAGCCGCGGCCGTCGACCACGACACCGGAACCCTGCGATCCGTCGGTGTCGCCCATCGCCTCGATGGTGACCACCGAATCCGCCACGGCGGCAGCGACTTTCGCGAACCGCCCCTCGGGCAGGTCGCCGCCGTCACTGGTCTTCAAGGTGACCTTGGACGTGGTGAAGGCCTCGACCACCTCGGCGGTCTTGCGCCCGACGACACCGCCGAGCACGCCGATGACCAACGCCAGCAGGGCCAGCACCGCGAGCGCCGTCATCGAGACCTTGCGGCCGAACAGCACGTCACGCACACCGAGCTTGCCGACAGGAGCGGCGACCACCACCGGCGGCGGCGGGGGCAGTGCCGGGGTGCCGAGCGACGGCGCGGCCGACGGATCCCGCCACGGGTCGGCAACAGCGTCGTCGTCGTCCTGGGCCTCGGCCTCCAGCGCGCCGGCGTCGGCGGGGTGGCGCTGCAGGGAATCGACGCCACCGGCGGGCCGGCCGAAGGCTTCGGCGAGCACGGGATCGGGCGCCTGGTTGGTCGGGGTGTACTCGCCCTGGTTACGAATCTGATCCTCGGCGAGGAAGGAACCGGTGAAGCCCTCTGGCCGGCCGAACGCGCGCTGCGACGCCGGGTCCACCGGGGTACGCGTCACCGGACGCGGAGCCAGACGGGGGCGATCTCCGGACATGTCCTGATTCGTCACCGGTTTTCCACTCCCCATCTGCTGGCTCTATCCGCACGACCCGCATTGACGGGCGTCTCGGTCACTCAAAATTCAGGGTCAACCCTACCGGCGCCGACGACGTTCCCGCGGCGGCCGATCGGCAAAGTCCTGGTCATCGATTCCGGATGTCTGGATTTCCGCGAACTGCATCGATGTGTCGTTGGGGATGTTCGCCAACGCACCCAGCAACGCAGTGGGCGCGATGATCGGGCACGAATCGCGCAATGCGCTCCGGGCTTGCCCCTGGGCATCGACCTCGGCGGCGCAATCCGGGCACTGAGACAGGTGATGGGCGGCGCGCAGATGCGCACCCATCTGCAGCTCACCATCGACGAATGCGGCGATGGCCTCGATCGACAGGTGCTCCGTCGACCCGAAGCGGCGTGGGCCGACGGGTCCGTCAGTCTGGGAGGCGAACTGCGCGGGCAGCCAGGAGAACGCACGACGGAACAACTGTCCCCGGTCGACCATCACCGAGCTCCTCTCCGCGCCACGCCTTCGTCCGTGTTGCCGTTACTACTGAATGTAGCGCGACAACCTGGGACGGATACGTCACAACGCTCAGGCGGACTTGGCGGAGATGGCCGCGGCCGCCTCGGAGTAGTCACCCGGATGGCTGGCGAGGTACTCGCGCAGCGCCTGCCGGCCCCGGTGGATACGGCTGCGCACGGTGCCGAGCTTGACGTCGAGCGTCGCGCCGATCTCCTCGTACGACAGACCCTCGATGTCACACAGCACCACGGCGGCGCGGAACTCCGGCGGCAGCGAGTCGAGCGCGGCCTGCAGGTCCGGTCCCAGCCGCGAGTCGTGGTACAGCTCCTCGGGGTTCGGGTCGTCGGCCGGCACGCGGTCGTAGTCCTCGGGCAGCGCCTCCATACGGATGCGGGTGCGGCGGCGGACCATGTCCAGGAACAGGTTGGTGGTGATGCGGTGCAGCCAGCCTTCGAAGGTGCCGGGCTGGTAGTTCTGCACCGAGCGGAACACGCGGATGAACGTCTCCTGCGTGAGGTCCTCGGCGTCCTGCGGGTTACCCGACAGGCGGTAGGCCAGCCGGTACACCCGGTCGGCGTGCTGGCGGACCAGTTCGTCCCAGGACGGCATGGTGGCCACATCACCGGTGGCATCGAAGACGGCGGTGCCCGTCAATTCGTCGCTGACTTCAGCCCAATCCACTTCGGCTTCGGCGACCGGGACATGCGACATGTGGGTCGGGGCGAGCTTTGTGGGGGCCGGCATGGCGGTCGTGGCAATCTCCAGTTCCGTAGTTTCCGCGTCGTTGGCACATGACGCATCAGCAGAAACCGGTACCTGGAGTCCGATATTCCCGATCCCGCGGATGTCCGGCGACTGCCGGACTCCGGAATCGGCTTGCAGATCGTTCACACTCGCGTGCATGGCGATTACGGTTCCCCACCCTGGTGAGGTTGATGTATGAGCAAACTGAACTTTTCCTGAGAAACCCCGCGTCAGCTCCATGACCTGCGAATACCCGTTAAATGTTCGCCAAAACTCAACCTTGCGTCTCGGGCGTGGCGCGTCGCCGCTCAGGATTGCTCCGCCGCCGCCCGAGAGCGCGGCCGTATTGCGCGTGTACTGAGCGGCGGCACGCTGGGCGTTCGTTACGCTGCGCACATGTCCAGCACCGATGACCCGACGGTTTCGGCCGGTAGCAACCAGCCTGATCCGGCGCAGCCGGCCCCGGCGGCACCCGCGCAGGCACCGGCCCAGCCCGTCGCTGCTGCCGCTCCCAAAGCGAGCACGGCCGAGGCCATCGTCAAGCACGCCGAGCGGTCCATCACCGAGGAACCCATCACCGCCGCGGCCCGGGAGCGGGCCGAGGAGAGTGGGGCCAACCCCGTCACCCCGGCGGTCGGCGCACTGCTGAGCGTGCTGGCGAAGATCGCGTCGGCCAAGGCCGTCGTCGAGGTCGGCACCGGCGCCGGCGTCAGCGGGCTGTGGCTGCTGTCCGGCATGCGCGAAGACGGCGTGCTGACCACCATCGACATCGAGCCCGAGCATCAGCGGCTGGCCAAGCAGGCGTTCGTCGCCGCGGGTGTCGGGCCGTCGCGGACCCGGCTGATCGTGGGCCGCGCGCAGGAAGTGCTCACCCGGCTGGCCGACGAGTCCTACGACCTGGTGTTCATCGACGGCGAGCCCGTCGACCAGCCGCAGTTCGTCACCGAGGGCGTCCGCCTGCTGCGACCGGGCGGCGTGATCGTGGTGCACCGCGCCGCGCTCGGCGGCCGTGCCGGCGACGCCGCCGCCAATGACCGCGACGTGACCGCCGTGCGGGAGGCCACCCGCGCCATCGCCGAGGACGAGCGGCTGACCCCGGTCCTGGTCCCGCTGGGCGACGGGCTCCTGGCCGCCGTCCGCGACTAGCCATTCCCGCGAGCGTGCGTGTCTGCACCTAGACACGCCGCTCCACCCGTGCTGTTCGCGCACGTTCGCCGCCGCTGAGCGGGACCAAAATGCACACGCCTGACGGCGTGGCGGCTGCAGACACGCACGCTCGCCGCTGGATCAACGGCCGCCAAGCACCGGCTCACGCCGTGCCGTTGACGTCGCTGTCGAATCTTTACGGGCTCTTGACGGGTCAGATCCTTGACGACCGACTGAACGCGCGTTTAGCGTATTGAACATGCGTTCAGTCGAGGACCTCACCACCGTCGCCCGTATCCGCGATGCGGCCATCGAACAGTTCGGCCAGCACGGGTTCTCGGCCAGCGTCCGCAGCATTGCGACGGCCGCCGGAGTCAGTGCGGCGTTGGTGATCCACCACTTCGGCTCCAAGGAGAAACTGCGCGAAGCCTGCGACGCCTACGTCATCGAGACCGTCCGGGCCGCCAAGACCGCGTCGATGCAGAACGCCAGCCCGAGCGCGTGGTTCGCGCAGCTCGCCGAGATCGAATCCTTCGCACCCATGACCGCCTACCTGATGCAGGCATTTCAGACCGGCGGCGAACTGTCGAAGTCGCTGTGGCAGAACATGATCGAGAACACCGAAGGCTATCTCGAAGAGGGCGTCCGCGCCGGCACCATCAAGCCGAGTCACGACCCCAGGGCGCGCGCCCGCTTCCTGGCACTGACCAGTGGCGGCGCCTTCCTGACGTACATCCAGCTACACGACAACCCGAAGGACTACCGCCAGGTGCTGCACGACTACGCGCAGGACATGGTCCTGCCCGCACTCGAGCTGTACACCGAGGGCCTGATGGCCGATTCGACGATGTACGAAGCCTTTCTGGCACAACAGGAATCAGGCCAACCCATCGTCACCAGCACTGAGGAGTGAATGTGAACGCCGCTATCGAAATCGACACCCTGACAAAGAGCTTCGGGGCGGTCCGGGCACTCGACGGACTGAACCTGAGGGTCGAGCGGGGCGAGGTGCACGGCTTCCTTGGGCCCAACGGCGCAGGCAAGTCGACGACGATCCGCATCCTGCTGGGGCTCGTCCGCGCCGACTCCGGTTCGGTCCGGCTGCTCGGCGGTGACCCGTGGACCGACTCCGTGGCATTGCACCGCCACATCGCTTATGTGCCAGGCGATGTCACGCTGTGGCCGACGCTGACCGGCGGCGAGACAATCGATCTACTGGCCCGGATGCGCGGTGGCATCGATGAAAAACGCCGCGCCGAACTCACCGAGCGGTTCGACCTGGACCCCACCAAGAAGACCCGTACGTACTCCAAGGGCAACCGGCAGAAGGTCTCCCTGGTCTCGGCTTTCGCCTCCAACGCCGACCTGCTGTTGCTCGACGAACCCAGCAGCGGCCTGGATCCGTTGATGGAGAACGTCTTCCAGCAGTGCGTCGCGGAGGCCGCCGGCCGCGGCACCACCGTCCTGCTGTCGAGCCACATCCTGGCCGAGACCGAGCGACTGTGCCAGCGGGTGACGATCATCAGGGCCGGCCGGACCGTCGAGAGCGGAACGCTGGAGTCGATGCGGCACCTGTCGAGCACCACCATCAAGGCCGACATGATCAACAACCCGGGCCGGATCGACCACCTCCCAGGGGTTTCCGACATCTTCTTCGACGGCCGGATGCTCACGGCCCGCGTCGAATCGGAGAGTCTCGGCGCGGTCATCAAGGCACTCGGCGACGCCGGTGTGCGCTCACTGGTGAGCCAGCCGCCCACGCTGGAGGATCTGTTCCTGCGGCACTACGACAGTGGCCGGAACCGCCGCGAACCCGAGCAGGTGCGGGCATGACCGCCGTCCTGGACCGCCCGGCCCGGCCCGCCCGACCGGCCGCCGGGGCCTCCAGCTTCACCGGAACCCTTGGGCTGCTTCGTCTTTACCTGCGCACCGACCGTATCGTGCTGCCCCTGTGGGTGCTGCTGCTGTCTCTGCCACTGTCCACGGTGTACATCGGCAGCATCGAGGCCGTCTACCCCACCGCGGCGGCCCGCGCCGGGTTCGCGGCGAGCATCATGGCCAGCCCGGCCCAGCGCGCGATCTACGGCAACATCTACAACGACAGCCTGGGCGCGGCCGGCATCTGGAAAGCCGGCATGTTCCACGTGTTGATCGCCGTCGCCGTGATCCTCACGATGATCCGGCACACCCGCGCCGATGAAGAGGCCGGCCGCACCGAGCTCATCGACTCGACGGCCGTCGGCCGCAACGCGAGCCTGACCGCCGCGCTGCTGTTGACCGGTGGCGGCTCGCTGCTCACCGGTTTGCTCGGCTTCCTCGGCCTCCTGAATACCGATGTGCCCGTGGCGGGTTCACTGGCGTTCAGCTGCGCGCTGGCCGCCTCCGGGTTGGTGTTCACCGCCGTCGCCGCCGTGGCCGCGCAGCTCTCGGCCGGCGCGCGCGTCGCCCGCGGTATCGCCTTCGGCGTTCTCGGCGCCGCGTTCACACTGCGCGCGGTGGGCGACGCCAGTGGCAGCGAACTGTCCTGGGCATCTCCCCTGGGCTGGTCACTGCTGGTCCGCCCGTATGCCGGTGACCGGTTCGGTGTGCTGGCGCTGCACGTGACGCTGACCGTCGCCCTGGTGGTACTGGCGTACCAATTGCAGGGCGCCCGCGATGTCGGCGCCGGGATGTTCGCCGAGCGACGCGGCCGGCCTCGGGCCACCGGAATGCTGAGCGGCCCAACAGGGTTGGCCTGGCGGCTGACCCGCGGCTCGGTCCTGGTATGGACCGTCGGGCTGGGGCTGTACGGGCTGCTCGTCGGCAGCGTCGTACACGGCATCGGCGACGAGCTGGGCGGCAGCGGCTCGGCACGCGACATCATCACGCGTCTCGGCGGTACCAGCGCACTGGAGGAAGCGTTCGTCTCGATCGCCTTCAACATGCTCGGCATGGTCGCCGCCGCGTTCGCGGTATCGCTGGCCCTGCGGCCGCATCAAGAGGAGACCGGCCAGCGCGCCGAGACGTTACTCGCCGGAGCCGTGAGCCGGATCCGTTGGCTGACCGGCTATCTGGCGATCGCGCTCGCCGGCACCACGGTCGCGATGCTGACGTCGGGCCTGCTGGCCGGCCTGACGTACGGCGCGGCGGCCGACGACATCGGCGGCAAACTGCCCCTGGTGCTGGGTTCGGCAGCAGTGCAGCTGCCCGCCATCTGGCTCCTGATCGCAGTGACGACCGTGTTGTTCGGGGCGGCGCCGCGATTCGCCCCGGTGGCGTGGGGCGCCCTGGTCGGCTTCATCGCGGTGTACCTGCTTGGCTCGCTGGCGAATTCACCGCACTGGGTGCTGGACCTCGATCCGTTCAGCCATATCCCGCGGGTCGGTTCGGGCAGCTTCACCGCGACGCCGCTGGTCTGGCTGCTGGCTCTGGACGCAACTCTGATCATCCTGGGCGCCTTGGCTTTCCGGCGCCGCGATCTACGGTAGGAGAAATCATGAAACTCGCTTTGCAGGCGCTCGCCTCGGCGGCCGGGGGCATCGTCTTCTTCGCGGTGCTGCTGTGCGTGCCGGCCGGCACCATCCACTATTGGCAGGCTTGGGTTTTCATCGCGGTCTTCATGGTCGCCACCATGGGCCCGAGCATGTACCTGGCCATCAAGCACCCCGAGGCGCTGGCGCGACGGATGCACGGCGGCCCGACGGCCGAGACCCGCCCGATTCAGAAGGTGGCCATCTGGGCGATCCTCGCGTCCGTGATCGGGACCGGCATCGTCAGCGCACTCGACTGGCGTTTCGGGTGGTCCTACGTGCCGACGGCCGTCGTCATCCTCGGCAACGTCGTCGTCGCGGTGTCACTGCTGGCGGCCCAGTGGGTCGTCATCCAGAACAACTTCGCGGGCGCGAGCATCTCGGTCGAGGAAAACCAGCCGGTCATCTCCACCGGCCTGTACGGCATCGTGCGGCACCCGATGTACATCTGCGCGCTGATCATGATGCTCGCGACCCCGCTGGCGCTGGGCTCCTACTGGGGGCTCATCCCGGTGCTGGCCGCCGCCCCGGCGCTCATGGCGCGCATCTTCGACGAGGAGAAGATGTTGCGCGCCGAACTGCCCGGCTACATCGACTACACCCGCAAGGTCCGCTACCGGTTGCTCCCCTACGTCTGGTGACACCGCGGGATTTGTGCACGAAAATCCGCGGACAGCGCGGGAAATCGTGCACAAGTCCCGGAGACTGATCGGGTGGAACTGTTCACCGGGCTCGGTCTCGCCACCGCGTCGGGCCTCAACGCCTACATTCCCCTGCTGGCGATGGGCCTGCTGGGACGCTTCACCAACCTCGTGGAGCTCCCGCACCCGTGGGCGTGGTTGACCAACGGCTGGGTGATCGGCATCGTGGCCGTGCTGTTGGTCGTCGAGATCGTCGCCGACAAGGTGCCCGCCCTCGACAGCATCAACGACGTCATCCAGACGTTCGTGCGGCCGACCTCCGGCGGCATCGTCTTCGGCTCCGGCACGGCCGCACAGACCGCTGCCGTCACCGATCCCGGCGCGTTCGCCAGTTCCGGTCAGTGGATTCCCGTGGTGATCGGGGCCGTCACCGCGCTCGTGGTGTCGCTGACCAAGTCGACGGTGCGGCCGGTCGCCAATGTCGCCACCGGCGGGCTCGCGGCGCCCGTGCTGAGCACGGTGGAAGACGTGGCCAGCGTCGGGCTGGTGATCGTCGCGATCGTGCTGCCGGTGCTGGTTGTCGTCGCGCTCGCGCTGCTGGTCTGGGCAGCGGTGGCGCTGCTCCGCCGCAGACGCCGCCGGACGCCCGATGCGGCCGTCTAGATCCAGACGCCCTTACCGACCGCGACCACCCCGCCGGCACTGACCGAGAAGCGTTCGCGGTCCTTCTCCAGGTCCACGCCGACCATCTCGCCCGGGCCGACGACGACGTTCTTGTCCAGGATGGCGTGCCGCACCACGGCACCGCGACCGACGCGGGCGCCGGGCATGATCACGCTGCCCTCCACGATGGCGCCGTCGTCGATCACGACGTTGGACGACAACACCGAATTGCGCACCGACGCAGCCGAGATGATGCTGCCCGCGCCGACGACCGATTCCTGCGCCGAGCCGCCGTTGACGAACTTGGCCGGGGCCAGATGCTCCGACTCACCGAGGATGGGCCAGCGCCGGTTGTAGAGGTTGAACACCGGGTGCACCGACACCAGGTCCATATGGGCGTCGTAGAACGCGTCGAGCGTGCCGACGTCGCGCCAGTAGCCGTGGTCGCGCTCGGTGGCGCCGGGCACCTCGTTGTCGTTGAAGTCGTAGACGGCGGCCATTCCGTCGGCCACCATCTGCGGGATGATGTTTCCGCCCATGTCGTGGTCGGAGTCGTGGTTCTCGGCGTCCACCCGGATGGCGTCGATGAGCGCCTTGGTGGTGAACACGTAGTTGCCCATGGAGACGAACGTCTGCTCGGGGTCGTCGGGCGTGCCCGGCGGGTCGGCCGGCTTCTCGACGAAGCTGCGGATGCGGCCGGACTCGTCGGCGTCGATGCAGCCGAACGCCGACGCCTCGGCGCGCGGCACCCGGATGCCGGCGACCGTCGCGCCCGCTCCGCTCTCGATGTGGAACCGCACCATCTGCTCGGGGTCCATGCGGTACACGTGGTCGGCCCCGAAGACCACGATGTAGTCGGGGTCCTCGTCGTAGATGAGGTTCATCGACTGATAGATGGCGTCGGCCGAGCCGGTGTACCAGCGCGGGCCCAGGCGCTGCTGCGCCGGGACCGGGGTGATGTACTCGCCGGCCAGGCCCGACAGCCGCCAGTTCTGCGAGATGTGCCGGTCCAGCGAGTGCGACTTGTATTGCGTCAGAACACAAATCCGCAGGTATCGGGCGTTGACGAGGTTCGACAGGACGAAGTCGATGAGGCGGTAGGCGCCGCCGAACGGGACGGCGGGCTTGGCGCGGTCCGCCGTCAGCGGATACAGCCGTTTGCCCTCACCGCCGGCCAAGACGATTCCCAGCACCTGCGGCTGTTCCCTCATGCCACCAAACCTAGTAGCCACCAACCGAAGCGGCCAGACATACGCCCCAACCCGTCGCACGCGTTAACGTCATCGACATGCGGGTGGCGATGATGACGCGGGAGTATCCACCGGAGGTTTACGGCGGCGCGGGCGTGCATGTGACCGAGCTCGTCGGGCAGCTCACGAAGCTGTGCGACGTCGACGTGCACTGCATGGGCGTACAGCGGCGGGACGCCTTCGTGGCCCAGCCCGATCCCCTGCTCGCCGGCGCCAATGCGGCCCTGACGACGCTCTCGGCAGATCTGGCGATGGTCAACAACGCGTTCGCCGGGCCGGCTGCCATGCCGAACGTGGTGCATTCGCACACCTGGTACACCGGGATGGCCGGGCACCTCACCGCGCTGCTCCACGGCATCCCGCACGTGCTGACCGCGCACTCGCTCGAGCCGCGGCGGCCGTGGAAGGCCGAGCAACTCGGCGGCGGCTACCGCATCTCCTCGTGGGTCGAGCGCACGGCGATCGAAGCGGCCGACGCCGTCATCGCGGTCAGTGCCGGCATGCGGGCCGACGTCCTGGCCACCTACCCGCAGCTGGACCCCGCGCGAGTGCACGTGGTGCGCAACGGGATCGACACCGACGACTGGTATCCGGTCGAGGCGGGCCAGACCCTGGTTGACCTCGGGATCGACCCGGACCGGCCGATCGTGGCGTTCGTCGGGCGGATCACCCGGCAGAAGGGTGTCGGTCACCTCATCGCGGCGGCCCACCGGTTCGACCCCGACGTGCAGCTGGTGCTGTGTGCGGGCGCACCCGACACCCCGGAGATCGCGGCCGAGGTGGCGGCCGCGGTGAAAGAGCTCAGCGCGACGCGCGCCGGCGTGCACTGGATCCAGGAGATGCTGCCGCTCGAGAAGATCCGCGAAATCCTGGCGACGGCAACAGTTTTCGTCTGTCCGTCGGTCTACGAACCGCTCGGCATCGTCAACCTCGAAGCGATGGCCTGCGGCACCGCCGTGGTCGCCTCGGACGTCGGCGGCATTCCCGAGGTGGTCGACGAAGGCAGCACAGGGTCACTGGTGCACTACGACGCCGCGGATGCGGTGGGGTTTGAGACAGGGCTCGCGGACGCGGTCAATGCGTTGGTCCGGAACCCGGAACAGGCCCGCGCGTTCGGGCAGGCCGGCCGTCGGCGGTGCATCGAGGAGTTCTCCTGGATGCAGGTCGCCCAGCAGACGCTCGACATCTATCGGAGCGTCTGCGGCTGAACTAGCTGGTGACGTTCTTCAGTTCGTCGCCCAGGGCTGCGGCCTCATCCGGGGTCAGCTCGACCACCAGACGACCGCCACCCTCCAGCGGTACCCGCATGACGATGCCGCGCCCCTCTTTGGTTGCTTCCAGTGGACCGTCGCCGGTCCGGGGCTTCATCGCCGCCATCGGGTGCTCCCTCCGCACGCGCCCGGACCGCATCCACGGTCCCGGATCAAGGCCGGATCTACCCACTCAGTGGGTCGGATCACGGCACTGAACTGCAACTGAACTATGTCTATTGTTCCCTATCGCTACCTGAGGGTGTGAAAGACCCGCCCGTCACGCCTCCGACAAGCTGTAACGGGGCACCCAACAGGCCTCGACATGGTCGTCCACCATCCCGGTGGCCTGCATCAACGCATACGCCGTGGTCGGGCCGACGAACCGGAAACCGCGGCGCTTCAGCTCCTTGGCCATGGCCACCGATTCCGGTGTGGTCGCCGGAACCTGCGCCAGGTCGGCCGGCCGCGGCCGCGCCGGTGGCGCGAACGACCACAGCAGCTCGTCGAGGTCCAGGCCCCCGTCGATCACGCGGGCGTTGGCGATGGTCGCCTCGATCTTGGCGCGGTTGCGGACGATGCCCGGGTCGGCCAACAGCCGGTCGATGTCCTTCTCCCCGAAGCCGGCGACCGTGGCCACGTCGAACCCCTTGAACGCCGCCCGGAAGTTCTCCCGCTTGCGCAGGATGACCAGCCACGACAGGCCGCTCTGGAACGCCTCCAGCGAGACCCGTTCGAACAGCGCCTGGGTGCCGCGCAACGGACGGCCCCATTCGGTGTCGTGGTAGTCGCGGTACAACACCGCGTCCGCCGACTCACCGATGTTGACCCACCCGCAGCGGGTCCGCTCGGCACTCGTCACTGCTCGGCGTCCGCGGTCTGCGCCCGCAGCGTTGTCAGCTCGCCGCGCAACGAGTCCAGTTCCTGCGCCAGCCGGTCCAGCACCCAGTCGACCTCACTGGTCTTGTAGCCGCGCAGGGTCTGCGTGAACTTGACGGCGTCGACGTCGGCGCCGGTGACACCGGATGCGGGTAGCACGGTGGCCGTGGTGCCGCGTGCCAGCGGCGGCAGCTGCTCGCTGCGACCGAACAGCACGGTGCCCAGCGCGAAGAGCACCACCGCGACGAGGATCAGCACCACGAGGTAGATCAAAATCAGTGTCACACCGACGATCCTGCCGGATGGCACCGACAAGCGCCGCCAGGGCGGGTCAGCGCAGGGTGTTCATGGCGGGACGGTCGATCAGTGACACCGTCGACGTGCGCGGCGTGAAGGTGTCACCGTCGGCGAAGAACTGCGTCAGCCCGACGCCCGAGTCGCTGATGCCGCAGCGCGACAGCAACGTCGCGATCACCTGACGGCTCATCGAGGCCAACTCGTTCAACGGCCGGTTGCGGTGCGTGCGCACCCCGAGATTGACCTGCGCGATGGCGTCGAGGCCCAGCTTGTCGTAGGTGTCGATCAGCAGACCGATCTCGACGCCGTAGCCCGGCGCGAACCCGACCGACGTCAACAGCTCCCGGGTACCGGCGTATTCGCCGCCCAGCGGCTGCAGCAGGCACGTCAGCTCGGGCCGCAGGGATGCCAGCAGGGGCCGTGCCACGAGTTCGGTGACCCGGCCGCCGCCGTTGGCGTCTTCGGTGCCGCCGACCTTCAGCGGCCGCCGGTAGAAGCCCTTGACCAGATGCACCCCGTCGGCGAGCAGCAGGGGGCCCAGGAGCTTGGGCACGAACATCGGGTCGGGGTCGAGCAGGTCGGAGTCGACGAACACGATGATGTCGCCGGTGGTGGCCGCCAGCGAGCGCCACAGCGCCTCACCCTTGCCGGGCTGTACCGGCACCTCGGGCAGCGCCTGTTCCCGGCTGACGACCCGGGCGCCGGCCTCGATGGCACGCAATTCGGTCTCGTCGGTGGAACCGGAGTCGAGCACGACGAGCTCGTCGACCAGACCACCCAGCAGCGGGCTGATGCTGTCGATGACGTCGGCGACGGTGTCTTCCTCGTTCAGCGCGGGCAACACGACAGAGACGGTGCGGCCGGCCTTGGCGGCCTCGAGCTCGGCGATGGTCCACGCCGGCCGGCTCCAGCTGCGTTCGGCCAGCCACGCATGGCGAGCGATGGATTCAGCAGTCATCTCGGGCATTAGGGTCACGCGAGTCCCCTCACTGTTCGGCTCGGTGGACGCCCGCCCTGGATCGACGCGACCATTTCCAGCACGCGTCGGGTGGGGCCCACCTCGTGCACCCGGAACATGGCGGCGCCGTCAGCGGCGGCGAGTGCCGTCGCGGCCAGCGTCCCCTCCAGGCGCTCGGTCAGTTCGACACCTAAAGTCTCCCCCACGAAATCCTTGTTACTGAGGGCCATCAGGACTGGCCATCCGGTATTTACAAGATCTTTTACGTGGCGCAACAAACTAAGACCGTGGTAAGTGTTCTTGCCGAAATCGTGCGTCGGGTCGATCAGGATGGCGTCCCGCGCGACGCCGACATCGACGGCGTGCTGCGCCGCTGAGGTGACCTCGGCGATGACGTCGTCCACCACACCCCGTTCGGTGACGCCGTAGTTGACGCGAAAGGGCCGGGTTCGCGGCACGGCCCCGCCAGTGTGCGAGCAGACCAGCCCGGCGCCGAATTCGGCGGCCACCTCGGGCAGTCCCGGATCGGCGCCGGCCCAGGTGTCGTTGATCAGGTCGGCCCCGGCCGCGCAGGCCTGCTTGGCCACGTTCGCGCGCCAGGTGTCGACGCTGATGAGTTGGTCGGGGTACTCGCCGCGGAGCCATTCGATGAACGGCACGACGCGCGCGATCTCCTCTTCGGCGTCCACGGTGCTGCCCGGACCCGCTTTGACGCCGCCGATGTCGATGACGTCGGCCCCGTCGGCGATCTTCTGGTGCGCGGCGTCCTTGGCCGCGCCGTCGCTGAAGGTCGCCCCCCGGTCATAGAAGGAATCCGGGGTGCGGTTGACGATCGCCATGATCAGCGCGCGATCGCCGGCCACCTGGCGACCCAGGAACTGGCCCCTTGCGGAGGACTGCACGACTCCCAGGCTATCGGGCTGCCGCAAATCCGCTGATTCCGCGGCCACCGCTGTGGCAAATGCCGCGAAGTGTAGGGAATTCCCTGATTCGAGGAGGTGCCGCGGTCAATAGGTTCGATTCACGTCCAATCGGATCGAGAGCAAACTCCCAGGAGGCCGCAGATGAGCAAGCGAGCACTGTATTTGACGCGCGTCGCCGTCGTTGCCGCGATGACGAGCTTCCCCGTGTTGGCACCGGCGCCCGCCGGGGCCTTACCCAACGGTCTCGACGTGAACTGCAATCAGGAACCCGGCGAGATCACCACCGCGATCTGCGTCATCAGCGGCTGCCCCCGGGTGCACGGCGACTATGTCGTCGACGCGGTGCACTGGAAGATCGACGGCGGCGAGCAGCAAGAAGAGGGCTTCAAGTGCATCAACGGCGCGACCACCCGATTCACGCTCGGCGGCGGCCCGGGTGCCCACTGGAACATCGCGGTGCAGGGGTGCCGCAAGAAGGATCTCGAGGGCGACTGGTGCGGTCCGTGGTCGAACACGACGTTCACCATGCCCGGGGACGCGAAACCCACCCCAAAGGCACCGCCGGTCGTGACCCCGCCACCGGCGGAGAAGCCCCCGGTGCAGTGCCCCGCGGGCTCGCCCACCCCGACGGTGCCGGCCGGCCAGACCTGCGCCCCGATTCCTGACGTCACCAACGCCATTCAGGCGTCGTTCGGTGCACCCGGCGTGTCCAGCATCGCGTTCAACGTCACCAACACCTCCAACATCACGGCGACGTGCAACTACACCGCGACAGCGGATTCGATCAACCCGCTGGTCCCGAAGAAGACGACGCGGCAGTTCAACGTTCCCGCCAACGGCAGCCACACCGAATCCTTCAGTGGCGCACCAACATTGAGCACCTACAACGTGGTGCTGTCGTGCAAGGACGCCAGCGGCAAGCAGAAAGCCGAACTCGGCCACGTCGAGACGTCGGTGACGTGGTGAGCAGCTGACCAAATTCGGCTCGCCACCATGTGATTTGTGCACGATTTTCCGCGGTAAGCGCGGAAAATCGTGCACAAATCCCTGACTAACGCGGCTTCTTGCCGTCCTTCACCTCGGCGGGGTACTCGGGGTAGAACGGCACGTAGCCCTCGTCGCGGCCGGCCAGCACGTAGATCGGGTCCTTCACCTCGTCGCCGTAGCCCTGCTTGCGCAGGTCGACCTTCTGGCTCTTGAACGTCGAGGTGTGTGCCAGGGCGGGCACGACCCGGATGAACAGCGGTACCGCGTAGGCGGGCAGGTGCTCGAAGCCGGCCTTGGCCAGGCGGGCTCCGTCGAACTCGGCGCCCTCGCGCAACTGCACCGACGCCATGCCGGCGCGGCCGCCGCAGCCCGGCACCTCGACGCCGTACACCGTGCACTCCTCCACCTGGTCGTCGGCGCCGAGCGCGGCCTCGACCTCGGTGGTGGCGACGTTCTCGCCCTTCCACCGGAAGGTGTCGCCGAGACGGTCGGCGAACGCGGCATGCGCGAAGCCCTGCGACCGCATCAGGTCACCGGTGTTGAACCAGACGTCGCCGTCCTTGAATGCATTGCGCACCAACTTCTTCTCGCTGGCGGCCTTGTCGGTGTAGCCGTCGAACGGCTGCAGGTTGTTGACCTTGCTGAGCAGCAGGCCCGGCTGGCCGCGCTTGACCTTGCGCAACCGGCCGTCGGGTCCGCGGGTCGGCTCGCCGGTCTCCAGGTCGTATTCCACGTAGACGACGGGCGACGGGCAGATGCCCGTCGTCTTGTCGATGTTGAAGACGTTGACGAAGCCGGTGTTGCCCTCGCTGGCGGCGTAGAACTCGCACACCCGCTTGATGCCGAAGCGCGAGGTGAACTCGTCCCAGATGGCGGGGCGCAGCCCATTGCCGGCGATGACCCGGACCTTGTGTGCCCGGTCGGTGGGCTTGGGCGGCTGGTTCAGCAGGTAGCCGCAGATCTCGCCGATGTAGATGAACGCGGTGGCGTCGTACTTGATGACCTCGTCCCAGAACCGCGAGGCGGAGAACGACTTGCCCAGCGCGAGCGCCGCACCGGCGTTGAGGGCCGACGACGTCGCCACCGTCAGCGCGTTGTTGTGGTACAGCGGCAGGCAGCAGTACAGGGTGTCGCTGCTGTTCAGACGCAGCCCCAACCCGCCGAACCCGCCGAGGGCGCGCAGCCACCGGTAGTGGGTCATGACACTGGCCTTGGGCATGCCGGTCGTGCCCGAGGTGAAGATGTAGAACGCCTTCTCCTTGGCCAGGATCTGGCTGGTGCCCACCGGGTTGGCGGTCGACTGGCCGACGGCCTGCTCGCGCAGCTCCTCGACCGACATGAGACCCGCGGTCAGCTCCGGAGCGGCACCGCACTCGATGACGGGCTCGTGGAAGTCCGGCTCGGTGACGAGCACCTTGGCGCCGAGCAGGCCCAGGCTGTGCGCCAGCACGTTGCCGCGCTGGTTGTAGTTGATCATTCCGGCGATCGCGCCGCACTTGACCGTCGCCAGCATCAGCAGGACGGCGTCCGGCGAGTTGCGCAGCATGATGCCGACGACCGAACCCGGGCCGACGCCCTTGGCCGCCAGCACCGCCGCGTAGCGGTTCACTGTCGCGTTGGCCTGGCCGTAGGTGATGCGCTGGTCCTCGAACTTGATGAAGACCTTGTCCTTGTTGGCCTCGGCGCGTTCCTGGAAAACCTTGCCGATGGACGTCTTCGCCGTCGGGGTCGCACCGAAGCCGGTGATCAGGCCGCGCAGGATCACCGGGGCGTCGGACAGGAAACCGGGCAGTTGCTTAGCAATATCGAGCAGCCCGACGCCGGTGCGTGATGTCTCGTCACTCATGCCCGGTGAGCCTAGTGAGCGATGTCACGCGGCGCACAAGCAGCCATGGCCGCGTCCACGTCTTTCACGACGATGAGCCGGTCGAGCGCGGCCCGCTGGACATAGCCGGTGTCGACCAGCGTGTGCAGCCACGCCAGCAGGCCGTCGTAGTGGCCGTGCGGGTCGAGCATCACCAGCGGCTTGTCGTGCATGTTGAGGTAGCCGGCCGTCCAGGCCTCGAAGAATTCCTCGAGGGTGCCGATCCCGCCCGGCAGCGCGATGAACGCGTCGGACCGGTCCTCCATGATCTGCTTGCGCTCGCGCATGGTGTCGGTGACGATCAGCTCGCTGGCGTTCACATCGGCCAGCTCACGGTGCACCAGCTTCTTCGGGATGACACCGATGGTGCGGCCGCCGTTCTCCCGGGCTCCGTCGGCGACGGCGCCCATGGCCGAGACGTTGCCGCCGCCGGACACCAGCGTCCAGCCCCGGGCCGCGATCGCCCGGCCGACATCGCCGGCGAGGGTGAGCAATTCGGGATGACGGGGACCAGCGGCGCAGTAGACACAGACGGCGTAGGCGTTTTCGGTTGTCACACCGCAACGCTAATCGAGCCGTGCCGGGCATCGCGCAGCCATAGGATCGGACCGTGGTGCTGAGCCAGCTCGAAGCGGGCGTCGAAACCCGGTCCGGTGCGCTGCTCACCGGTGCCCGCGGGTCCGGCAAGACCACATGGGCACGGGCCGCATACGACGAGCTGGCGCCCGGCTTCGAGCGCGCCGCCTGGATCACCGGCACCGCGGCCGACTCCCGCGTACCGTTCGGCGCCTTCGAGCGGTTGTTCACGGTGCCCGAGACCGGCCGGACGGTTCAGGTGCTGAGCGCGGCCCGCGAGGCCCTCGGGACCGGACTGCTGTTGGTCGTCGACGACGGGCATCTGCTCGACCGGTTGTCGGCGTCGCTGGTCTACCAGCTCGCGGTGTCGGGAGCGGCCCGGGTCATCGTCACCGCGGAATCGAATCAGTCTCTGCCCGAGGGCATTTCGTCACTGGTACGGGACCGGCTGGTGGTGCCGGTGACCGCCGACGGGCCGGTCCCTCCTGCCGAGTCCCCCGCTGCCGACCCGCTGCCGGCGCCGGACGACGACGGTGTCGTCGGCCGGCTGCGGCGTGCGGTGCGGGCACTCGACGGCGGTGACGCCCTACCCGTCGCCGAGCTGGCTGCCGCCGCCGACGATGCCCTGCGGCTGGGTGATCTCGAGCTGGCGGAACGCCTGGGCCGCGCCGCGCTGCCGGGCGGCGGCCTGGCCACCCGGGTGACGCTGAGCTACGCCCTGGCCTGGCAGGGTCGCGGTCCGGATGCCGATGCCGTGCTGGCCGAGGTCGACGCGACCGCACTGACCGAACCCGCGTTGCTGATGTGGGCGCTGCCCCGCGCGGCCAACCAGTTCTGGATGCTGTCCGAGCCCGAGCGGGCGACGGCCTTCCTGCGCACCGTCCGCAGCCGGGTCCAGACGCCGACGGCGCAGGTCACCCTGGACGCCTTGTCGGCGACGTTCGCGATGAACGCGGGCAATCTCAATCGGGCGATGCAGCTGGCCGACTCGGTGCTGTCCAGTCCTGATCCGAGCGATACCGCCGTCGGCTGGGCGGCATCGGCGGCGGCGCTGAGCTGTGCCCGCACGGGCCGGTTGACCGAGGTGGACGGCCTCGCCGAGCGCGCGCTGGCCGCCGGCCAGCCGGGCCTGTTGCGGTTCACCAGTGGCTTCGGGCAGACCACGGCCCTGCTGTTGGCCGGTGAGCCCGACACCGCGCAGCGGCTGGCCCGGGAGCTGATCGATTTCACGCAGTCCCAACAGCCCGGGCGGGCCATCGGTGAGGTGCTGTTGGCCGATGTGTTGATCTCGCGGGGCGAACTCGACTCGGCGATCGAACTGCTCGAGAACGCGGCGAAAGCGCTGGCGCGCACCGGTTATTCGTGGGGCCCGCTGGCATGGATGCTGCTGGCGCGAGCCCTCGGACAGCGCGGGGCGACCGCCGAGGCGGGCCGGGCACTGGCCCGCGCCGAGGCCAGGCACGGCTTGAAGTCGATGTTGTTCGCTCCCGAACTGGCCCTGGCTCGCGCCTGGACCAACGCGGCGCGGCGGGACCGGCACGGCGCGATCGCCGCCGCCCGCGAGGCGTTCCGTGCCGCCGAGCGCGGCGGCCAGTCGGCCGTGGCGCTGCGTGCGTTGCACGACGCGGCGTTGTTGGGCGATGTCCGCGCCGCAGACTGTTTCGGCCGCGTCGGCGTCGACTGTGCGTTCGCCAGGCAGGCTCGCGCGGTGGCGGCGGAGGTTGCCGCCGATCGCACCTGACCATTTGCCGCAGGGCAGGTCGTCGACGCCGCCATAGGATTGACCGCAACAGATCTTCGAGGGGTCAGGTCATGGGCGATCCGCTGTACGTCAATACCGAGGGTGTGCTGGGCATGGCCCGGGTGCACGACGCCGTGGCGGCCGGGCTCGGTCAGCTGCAGAACGGCGCGGGTCTCGGCCAGTCGGTCGGCCCGGCCGGTCCGGCGGCGACGCACGGGCTGATCGCCCACGGCATGAATTCGGCACTTGGTGGGGTCATGGCGCGACGCGACAGCATCCTGCAGTCGACGGGCGCCGCCGGTCAGCAGCTGTCCGAGCAGCTGCACCGTGCCGCCGAGGCCTACCGCGCCGGTGACGAGCAGGGTGCGCGTGGGCTGTCCTCGGCCGCCGAGGGCATTCCCGGCGGTGGTGGCGGTGGTGGCGTCAGTGCCGGCGCGCCCGGGGGACTCGGTGCCGCGGTGCCGGGTTCCCCCGCCGCCGGTGGTGGTGACGCCGCGCAGACGCTCGGGCAGGTGGGCCAGCAGGCCGGTCAGATCGCGCAGGGTGTGGCGCAGACGTTGGGCCAGATTCCGGGGCAGATCGCCCAGGGCGTGAGTGGCGTGTTGGGCGGGCTGCTCGGCGGACTGGGCGGGGCTGACGGTGTCGGCGCCGGCCATGCGGCGGGCACGGGACTGGGCGGACCGCGCGGCTCGGGCGGCGTGGATTCCGTTGGGGAACATGACAAGCCGGACATTGACGACCGGGACCGGGAACGCCGGGATCCCGAACGCCACGAGAAGGGTGACGACGACAGGCGGATCCTGTCGGTCGAGCACCGCGGTCCGGCAAGCGGCACCGGCGACGGGAGCGGAGATCCGGCAGCCGGTCCGTCGGGCGTCGCCGCTCCCCCGCCACGCCGCCCGGCCCAGACCCGGCCGCAGGACATCTAGATCGGGCCGGGCCTCACCCGGTGACCCGGAGCTGTCACCAAACCCGACATTGTCAGCCGATGTTGACAGTTTCAAATCGCAAGCGCCGCAGGAGAGCCGACACGCGGACCCGTGCACGCCGGTTTCACTCCAGCGTCATCCGCCGCTCGATGCCGATCGCATCGAGGAAGCGCTCGTCGTGACTGACCACGATGAAGGCGCCGCGGTAGGCGTTGAGCGCCGACTCCAGCTGCGCCACGCTGACCAGGTCCAGGTTGTTGGTCGGTTCGTCGAGCAGCAGCAGGTGCGGCGCCGGTTCGGCGTACAGCACGCAGGCCAGTGTGGCGCGCAGCCTCTCGCCGCCGGACAGGACCGACACCGGTAGGTCAATCCTGTTGTCCTGGAACAGGAACTGCGCCAGCAGATGCCGCCTGCGGGTGATGCTGAGGGTCGGCGCCCAGGCCATCAGGTTCTCCAGGACACTGCGCTCCTCGTCGAGCAGGTCCAGGCGCTGCGACAGGTAGGCGATGCGGCCGTCGCCCCCGGTCAGGGTTCCGGCGTCGGGTTCGAGGTCGCCGTTGATCATCTTGAGCAGCGTCGACTTGCCCGCACCGTTCCGGCCGGTCAGAGCGATCCGCTCGGGTCCACGAATGTCGAGGTCGATTCCGTTGCCGGCGAACAACGTCCGGCCGCCGCGCTGGATGTTCAGGCCGGTCGCGCTCAGCACCGTCCGGCCTGCGGGCACTTCCGTGTCCGGCAGGTCGAGGGCGATGACGTCGTCGTCGCGCACCGCACGCTCGGCGGCGTCGAGGCGCGCCCGGGCATCGTCGACGCGCCGGGCGTGCACCTCGTCGGCCCGGCCTGCCGATTCCTGGGCATTGCGCTTGAGTTGTCCGGCAATGATTTTCGGCAGCCCGGCGTCCTTGACGTTGCGGGCAGCAGTGCCGGCCCGGCGGGCGGCGCGCTCGCGGGCCTGCTGCATCTGCCGCTTCTGCAGCTTCAGTTGCGACTCGGCGTTACGCATCTCATCGACAGCCGCTCGCTGCAATTCAGCGATCGCATCCTGGTACGCCGTGAAGTTGCCGCCGTAGAACTGGACGTCACCGTCACGCAGTTCGGCGATGCGGTCCATGCGGTCCAGTAGTGCACGGTCGTGACTGATCAGCAGTAGAACGCCCGGGTAGCGGTCCAGCTCGTCGTACAGCCGTTGTCGTGCAGCGGAATCCAGGTTGTTGGTCGGTTCGTCGAGCAGCAGGACATCGGGACGCCGCAGCAGTTGCGCGGCCAGGCCGAGGGTGACGACCTCACCGCCCGACAGCGTGCCGAGCACCCGATCGAGCGGGGCGTCGAGACCGAGCCGGGCCAGCTGCGCCGTGCTGCGTTCCTCGATGTCCCAGTCGTCACCGATGGTGGCGAACACGGCCTCGGAGGCGTCACCATCGGCAAGTGCCGCCAGGGCGGCCAAAACGGGTGCCACACCGAGCATTTCGGCGACGGTCAGATCGGTGGCGAACGGCAGTGTCTGCGGCAGGTAGCCGAGCGTGCCGTCGACGGTCACATTGCCGCCAGTCGGCTGCAGTTCTCCGGCAATGAGTTTGAGCAGCGTGCTCTTCCCGGCACCGTTGGGCGCAACCAGTCCGGTGTGACCGGCACCGACCGTGAACGACAGATCCGAGAACACTTCGGTGCCATCGGGCCAGGAAAACGACAAATGGGAACAGGTGATAGAAGACATGCAAGAGCTCTCGTGAGAGTGACAGGGCGAGGGCGTACTCCGGTTATCCGGAGATGTCTTCTCCCAGCATGTTTTCGGCCCACCTCGGTTGACAGCAGTTGCAAGACCCACAGTACTCACGGGCGCAACTGATTTATTGCCGCTCAGTACCCGCGCAACTGATCCAGCTGTCGCCGTTCACGTTTGGTGGGCCGGCCGGCTCCGCGATCCCGGACGGGCACTGCAGGCATCGTCTCCTTGGCCGGTGGCGGCGGGCTGCGGTCGATCAGGCATTCCGGCACGACGGCCGCGCCGACCCGCTTGGCGATCGGGCGGATGACCTCGACGATGCGCTCGCGGCCTTCCAGCCGGACCCGAACCTCGTCGCCCGGGCTGACCAGCTGCGCCGGTTTGACGGTGACGCCGTTGACGCGGACGTGGCCCGCCCGGCAGGCGGCGGCCGCCAAAGACCGGGTCTTGGTGATCCGGACGGCGAAAATCCAGCTGTCGACGCGGACGCTACTCAACTTGTCAGATACCGCCGCAGCATCTCGGTGACGGCGGTGATGTCCGCCGTCGTCACGCGCTCGTCGACCTTGTGCGCCAGGTTCGGGTCGCCCGGTCCGTAGTTGACGGCCGGAATACCAAGGGCGGCAAAGCGTGCCACGTCGGTCCAGCCGTACTTGGCCCGGACCTGTCCCCCGGCCGCGGCCACCAGCGCGGCGGCGGCCGGCTGCGTCAGACCGGGCAGCGCGCCGGCGGCGGAGTCGGTGAGCTCGATGCGGACATCGACACCGGCGAACACCTCGTGGACGTGCGCGAGGGCCTGCTCGACGCTGCGGTCCGGCGCGAACCGGAAGTTGACGGTGACCGACGCGGCGTCGGGGATGACGTTGCCGGCGATGCCGCCGTCGATCCGGACCGCGGACAGTCCCTCGCGGTAGACGCAGCCGTCGATGTCGACCGAGCGTGCCTGGTAGGCGGTGAGCCGGTCGAGGACGGCACCGAGCTTGTGAATCGCGTTGTCGCCCAGCCACGATCGCGCCGAATGCGCGCGGGTACCGGTGGCGTGGATGATGACGCGCAGGGTGCCCTGGCACCCGGCTTCGATGAGACCACCCGACGGCTCGCCGAGGATCGCGACGTCGGCTTTGAGCCAGTCGGGCAGTTCCCGCTCGATGCGGCCGAGACCGTTGGCGCTGGATTCGATCTCCTCGCAGTCGTACATGACGAGGGTGATGTCGTGCGTCGGCTCGGCGATGGTGGCCGCCAGGTGCAGGAACACCGCGTCGCCGGCCTTCATGTCGGAGGTGCCGCAGCCCCAGAGCTCGCCGCCGACGAGCCGACTGGGCAGGTTGTCGGCCGCCGGGACGGTGTCGGTGTGCCCGGCCAGCAACACGCGCGACGGCCGGCCCAGGTTGGTCCGGGCCAGCACCGCGTCGCCGTTGCGGA
This sequence comes from Mycobacterium sp. SM3041, assembly GCF_039668335.1. Taxonomy (NCBI): domain Bacteria; kingdom Bacillati; phylum Actinomycetota; class Actinomycetes; order Mycobacteriales; family Mycobacteriaceae; genus Mycobacterium; species Mycobacterium sp. SM3041. The sequence goes on from NZ_JAYXBQ010000079.1 coordinate 167,162, forward strand.
TCACCTCGAAGTGCGGAGCCTGGGCCTTGATCGCGGCCTCGATCTCGTCGGCGATGAGCTGCTCGTGCCGCGATTCGCTGGGGATGTCGACCAGGGCGGCGGTCAGAGCGATCGGGTCGGCGGTGAGATCCAGCATTCAGCCAGATTAGCTGGTCACCTTTCACCCGCGAGCAGACGCAAAACTGTCGTTTTCACGGCCGAAAACGACAGTTTTACGTCTGCTCGCGAGGGAGAGTGCCCCAGCTCACGAGGTTCAGGCGACGGCGCGCAGGGCCCGGATGGCAGGCGCCGTCGAGGCGCCGAGCAGCGTCGAGCGGTCGGCCGGGTAGCGCACGTCGATGACGGCGTCGTCACCGAACCGGTAGGGCTTGCCGAGAATCAAGCCCGCCAACTGCTTTCGCATCCGGGACAGCTCGGCCCGCACCGTGACCACCCGGCTCCGGTCGCCGTACAGGTCCTCGGCGAGCTCCGATGCCGAGCGCCCGTTCCGGTGGATCGCCAGCACCAGCAGGATTTCGGCGTGCCGCAGCGAGATGTCGTGGCGCCAGCCGCCGAACTGCCCGGCCATCTCGAGGACCGGGGCGGCGCGCAGGTCCAGGACGACGCGGGTGGCGGTCGCGTCGTCGTCGGTCGCGGCGGTCGACGGCCGGACCAGCCACCCGCCGGGCAGCATCTCGACGTCGCACCGCCCGAGGGTCGGTATCCACGCCCGCCCCGGGGCCAGTTCGTCGGGCAGCAGAATCCGATTGTGCAGTGGCATCTGATCGACGGCGGCCACCCACCCGTCGGCGTCGACCGCCAGCGCCGGGCTGCCGATGCGGGCCAGGATGGGCGCGGCGACCATCCGCAGCCGGTTCAGCGTGCCCTCGTGCTGCTCGCGCAGGTGCGCTTCGGCCAGCCGGGCGACCGCGTCGACGAGCGCGACGGTGGTGGGATGCACCGTCGCGGCCGGGCCGGAGACGTCGACGACGCCGATGACCTGGCCGGTGCGCGGGTCACGGACCGGGGCGCCCGCGCAGGTCCAGGCGTGGTGGCTGCGCAGGAAATGCTCGGCGGAGAACACCTGCACGGCCCGGTTGGACGCCAGCGCGGTCCCGATGGCGTTGGTGCCGACGGCGCCCTCGCCCCAGTTGGCGCCTTCGACGAACCCGAGCCGGTCGGCCTTGCCCAGCACGGCCGCGGACCCGGACCGCCACAGCACACGACCCCGCGCGTCCGCCAGCACGAGGATGTTGTCGCCTTCGGCGACAATGGATTCCAGCCCGCGCGACACGTCGTCGAGCACGGCGAGCAAACCCGACGACTTGCGCAGCGCATCCAGACCGGACGATTCGATGACCGGCGGGATGTGGGTGTCGGGGTTGACGCCGCGGGCCAGCATCCGCTGCCACGACTCGCCGATGACGTCGCGGGGCCGCGCCGGCGCGCGGCCGCCGGACATGGTCGCGTCGTAGACAGCCGACATCAACCGCGCGTAACTGCGCGGGTCCTCGCCAACAGCTACCGCTGGTTCAGGCACGGCCGGGCTCTGCATCAACGCCGATTGTGCTCCGCATGTCAGCGATAAACCAGGCCGCCGTCGATGAGACCAGCCTGCCCGGTCATGTAGTCGGCGTCGGGCCCGGCCAGGTACGACACGAACCCGGCGACGTCATCCGGGGTTTCCGCACGGCCCAGCGCGATGCCGCCGACGAACTTCGCGTACGTCTCGCCGACCGGGGCGCCGGTGAGTTCGGCGAACCGCTTGTCGATCTCCACCCACATGTCGGTACCCACCACGCCGGGGCAGTAGGCGTTGACGGTGATGCCGTCGGCGGCGTGCTCCTTCGCGGCGGCCTGGGTCAGGGCGCGTACGGCGAATTTGGTGGCGCTGTACGGCCCCAGCATGGCGAAGCCGTCATGCCCGGCGATCGATGAGGCGTTGATGATCTTGCTGACCTTGCCGTGCGCCTGGTTGCCGAGTTCCTTGAATTTCGCGACCGCGGCCTGGATGCCCCACAGCACGCCGTCGACGTTGATCGACCACAACCGCTGCAGGTCCTCGGGCGTGACGTCGGCGAGCGGGCCGACCAGTGCGACACCGGCATTGTTGACCATGATGTCGAGCCCGCCGAGTTCGGTTGCCACATAGTCGACGGCGGCGAACACCTGGTCCCGAGCACTGACATCGGCGACGAAAGTGGTTAATTTGGAACCGATTTCGGATATCTCGGCGGCCACCTCCGCCAAGGGATCGGCTTCGACGTCGACGAGCGCGACGTCGGCGCCGTCACGCGCCAGCCGTAGTGCGATACCGCGACCGATGCCACGTCCGGCCCCGGTGACCAGGGCTACCTTTCCTGCCAATGTCATTGCTGTTTCTCCGCTCATCGCGTCGGGTCGACCAGAACTTTCATCTTGTTCCCCGCATGCAGGGCCTCGAATCCTTCGGAAACCACGTCACCGATCGGGATCTGGGCCACCCATCCGGTGGTGTCATAGGCGCCCTGCGCCATCAACGCGATGACGGCCTCGAAGTCGGCGCCCGTGTAACACAGCGAGCCCTGGATGCGGGACTCGTTCATCACCAGGTTCAAAAGCGGTGTCTGCAGCGGCTTTTCGTAGATCGCGACGCTCACCATCGGCTTGCGGGATCCGACGCACGCCAGTGCCGTCTCCACAGCGGGCGTGACGCCGGCGGCGTCGTACACCGCGTCGGCGCCGGCACCGTAGGTGTGGTCGGCGATGAAGCCGGGCACATCGATGACCGTCGGGTCGAGCGTGACGGCGCCGAGCGCTTCGATGGCCGCGCGGCGCGTCGGCGACGGCTCGACGACGAAGACCTCCTGAAGTCCCTTGCCGCGCAAGGCGAACCACAATCCGATACCGATGGGACCGGCGCCGAACACCATCGCGGTGTCACCGGGTTTGACGTCGCCGAGGGTCGCCGCGTGGTAGGCCACCGACATCGGTTCGACGAGCGCGCCGAGTTCCAGCGAGACGTTGTCGGGCAGCCGGTGCAGCATGTTCGTCGGCACCACGGTGTACTCGGCCATGCCGCCGTCGGACATCAGCCCGTGGAACCCGATCTGCTGGCACACGTTGTAGTTGCCTGCCGCACACGGGCCGCAGTGGTCGCATTTGTAGATCGGTTCGACGGCCACCCGGTCGCCCTCGCGCCAGTCCGTCACCCCGGCGCCGACCGCCGTGACGGTGCCGGAGAACTCGTGGCCCAGCGTGAGCGGGAGTTCCTGATGCGTCAGGGGGTGCGGCTGCGTGGGGACGAAGATGGGGCCGGCGTAGTACTCGTGCAGGTCGGTGCCACAGATGCCGTTGAATCCGACCTGTAGTTGCACCTGGCCCGGCCCGGGAGTCGGGATGGCGACGTCCTCGACCGAGACTTTGTTGGGTCCGTAGTAGACAGCAGCTCTCATGCGACCAGTTGTATGTGACCGCGGCCACACTCCGACAGAGTTGCAGGAGGTTGCAACGCTGCAACGTGATGCAACTCTTGTCGGGAGTTGCGCCCTGGCTGTGTCCTGAGTCACATGACCGCAACACTGGAACCCACCACCGCCATCTCGCCGCAGCAGCGCGTCGAGAACTGGCTCGCCAACTTCGAGGCGGCACTGGCCGCACAGGACATCGACGGCGTCGTCGGGATGTTCGCCGTCGACAGCTTCTGGCGTGACCTCGTCGCCTTCACCTGGAACATCAAGACCGTGGAAGGCCGCGACCAGATCGCCGGCATGCTGCGCGCACGGCTGGCCGACACCACCCCGTCCGGGTTCCGGACCCGTGAACCCGCCACCGCCGACGGCGACGTGACCTCGGCGTTCATCGAGTTCGAGACGGCCACCGGGCGCGGCTCGGGCCACCTGCGGCTACGCGGCGACGAAGGTTGGACGCTGCTGACCACGCTGCAGGAGCTCAAGGGCCATGAGGAGCGCAAGGGCGCGACGCGGGTGCTCGGCGCGGTGCACGGGTCCGACCCCGACCCGCGCTCGTGGGCCGAGAAGCGCGCCGAGGAAGAGGCGACGCTGGGGCGCGAGAAGCAGCCCTATGTACTGGTCATCGGCGGTGGTCAGGGCGGTATCGCGTTGGGTGCGCGGCTGCGGCAACTCGGCGTGCCGTCGATCGTCGTCGACAAGCACGAGCGGCCCGGCGACCAGTGGCGCAAGCGGTACAAGTCGCTGTGCCTGCACGATCCGGTGTGGTACGACCACCTGCCCTACCTGCCGTTCCCAGCCAACTGGCCGGTGTTCGCACCGAAGGACAAGGTCGGCGACTGGCTGGAGTTCTACACCAAGGTCATGGAGGTGCCGTACTGGTCGCGCACCGAATGCCTCTCGGCCACTTACGATTCCGAGGCCGGCCGATGGAGCGTCGAGGTGAACCGCGACGGCGAGCGCATGACGCTGCACCCGACCCAGCTGGTGCTGGCGACCGGCATGTCCGGAAAGCCAAGCATCCCAACGCTTCCGGGCCAGGACATCTTTGCCGGGGAACAGCACCACTCGAGTCAGCATCCGGGCCCGGACCGGTACGTCGGCAAGAGGGTCGTCGTGGTGGGGTCCAACAACTCCGCGCACGACATCTGTAAAGCCCTGTACGAGAACGGCGTCGACGTGACGATGCTGCAGCGCTCGTCGACGCACGTCGTGAAGTCCGACTCGCTGATGGAGCTCGGCCTCGGCGACCTGTACTCGGAGCGCGCGGTGGCCGCCGGCATGACGACCGAGAAGGCCGACCTGACGTTCGCGTCGCTGCCGTACGCGATCATGGCCGATTTCCAGCGACCGATCTACGACGCGATCCGGGTGCGGGACAAGGACTTCTACGACCGGTTGGAGGCGGCCGGCTTCGAGCTGGACTTCGGCGACGACGACTCCGGCCTGTTCATGAAGTACCTGCGCCGCGGCTCGGGCTACTACATCGACGTCGGCGCGTGCGAGCTGGTGGCCAACGGTTCCATCAAGCTGGCGCACGGCCAGGTGTCGCACCTGACCGAGAACGCGGTGGTGCTGGCCGACGGCACCGAACTGCCCGCCGACGTCGTCGTCTACGCGACTGGCTACGGCTCGATGAACGGCTGGGCCGCCGACCTCATGGGCCAGGAGATCGCCGACCGCGTCGGCAAGGTGTGGGGCCTGGGCAGCGGGACCGCCAAGGACCCCGGCCCGTGGGAGGGCGAACAGCGCAACATGTGGAAGCCGACGCAGCAGGAGAACCTGTGGTTCCACGGCGGCAACCTGCACCAGTCGCGGCACTACTCGCTGTACCTGGCGCTGCAGCTCAAGGCCCGGTACGAGGGCATCCCGACGCCGGTGTACGGGCTGCAGGAGGTCCATCACCTGCAGTGACGCGCGGTTCTCCCCGCTAGTCCTCTCCGCGAGCAGACGTAAAACTGTCAATTTCACCGCGAGAACGACAGTTTTGCGTCTGCTCGCGAGTGGGTGGTGCCCCCAGTTCAGCGCTGGTTCAGTAGCCTTTAGCAACGTGACTTCTTCTTCTGGTGCATCCGGCATCGGCATCGCCACCATCACCTCCGACGGAACCGTCCTCGACACCTGGTTCCCGGCACCCGAACTCAACGCCGACGCCGCGGCCGGCCCGGTCCCCGCTGAGCTGGAAGCCCTCGTCGGCACCGACGAGGACCGCGGCGTGCGCACCGAGATCGTGCGCACCACCATCGCCTCGCTCGACGACAAGCCCGCCGACACGCACGATGTCTGGCTGCGCCTGCACCTGCTGTCGCATCGCCTGATCGCGCCGCACGGCGCCAACTTGGACGGCATCTTCGGCCTGCTGACGAACGTGGTGTGGACCAACTTCGGCCCCTGCGCGGTCGAGGGCTTCGAGACCGTCCGCGCCAAGCTGCGTCGTCGCGGCACGGTCACCGTGTTCGGTGTCGACAAGTTCCCCCGCATGGTCGACTACGTGCTGCCGAGCGGTGTGCGCATCGCCGACGCCGACCGCGTCCGTCTCGGCGCGCACCTCGCGTCGGGCACCACCGTCATGCACGAGGGCTTCGTCAACTTCAACGCCGGCACGCTGGGCACCTCGATGGTCGAGGGTCGTATCTCGGCGGGCGTCGTCGTCGATGACGGCTCCGACGTCGGCGGCGGCGCGTCGATCATGGGCACGCTGTCCGGTGGCGGCAAGGAGGTCATCTCGGTGGGCAAGCGCTGCCTGCTGGGCGCCAACGCCGGTCTGGGCATCTCGCTGGGCGACGACTGCGTCATCGAGGCCGGCCTGTACGTCACCGGCGGCACCAAGGTGACCACCGCCGACGGCCAGACCGTCAAGGCCAAGGAACTGTCTGGCTCGAACAACCTGCTGTTCCGCCGGAACTCGGTCAGCGGCGCGGTCGAGGTCGTCAAGCGCGACGGCACCGGCATCACGCTCAACGAGGCGCTGCACGCCAACTAGAGTCTGCTCACCGAAAGTGAGCTTGTGTGCGTGGTTTCA